>JAZOLR010000137.1:0-4802 GCA_045653255.1 Eubacteriales bacterium
ATAATACTGAGAGGCGCGACAAGTGAATCCACGTAAGAAGCCATATCGCTTTGCGCCGTGAGAAGATGGTTTGCGTATTGCGCGATAGGCGCGCTTTCACTGTCCGTGAGGGCAATTACCGCCGCTTTTTGCGCTTGCGCGTATTTTACCGCGTTTACTGCTTTTGAGGAATAACGCGGAAAACTTATGGCAATCATTACGTCGTTTTCGTCTATGTCAAGTATCTGTTCAAAAACTTCGCTTGTGTTGGTAGGCTGTATAAGTTTTACGTTTTCAAAAATCAAACTGAGGTTGAAGTGTAAAAACGAAGCGAGAAATGAAGAAGACCTGACACCGAAGATATATATCTGCTTTGCTTTAATTATTGAATCAACCGCACAGTCAAAGGATTCACGGTTAATATTTTCAAGCGTGAACTTTATCTTTTCAATATCGTCAGCCATAACGCTTGCAAGCAAGTCGCCGTCGCCGATTCTTGTGTTGGTGACTTCAATGCGCTGATTAGGTGTAAGACGGGTGCGTACAAGTTCTTGTACTGCGCGTTGGAATTCGGGATATCCGTTAAATCCGAGTTGATTTGCAAATCTTACAACGGTGGATTCTGAAACTCCTGCCGCCGCGCCGAGTTTTGCCGCAGTCATATATGCAGTTTTTTCATAACTCTGCGTCACCACTCCTGCAATGCGCTTTTGTCCTTTGGACATAGAGGGAGTCAATTCTTCGATAAGTGCCGAAATATCCTTCGCCATCTTTGTGATTCCTTTCGGTTTTTGTTCCGCTTTTTACAGATTAAAACTTTGCAATAGCCGCTTTAACTCTTGCTATTGCTTCCGCCTTGCCGATAACTTCCATAATTTCAGTAGCGCCGCCGGGGGTTACAGACATACCCGAAACCGCAATGCGCAAGCACCACATAAGAGTTCCGTTCTTTACACCCATCTTTTCGCACAATGCAAGAAGGGCGGCATAGAGAGAATCGTTGTTCCACTCGTCAAGTGCTTCAAGCACGGGGAGTGCTGCCGCGAGAATTTCGGGCGCGTTTTCAAGAGTTACTTTGTTCTTCTTGTTAACGAACAATTCGCTTTCGTATTCGGGAATGTTCAGGAAGAACTGGATTTTTTCTTCTATATTGCTGAGTTTGTCAAGACGGCTTGAAAGAAGTCTCAACATCTTTTCTCTGTCTATTGATGCAGGAAGTTCGGACTTGATGAAGGGAGTTATCGCCTTTTCAAAATCTGCGAATTCCATCTTGCGGATGTATTCGCCGTTGAACCAAAGAAGTTTGTCAAAGTCGAATACGGAAGGCGACTTGCTTACGCCCTCGATAGAGAATTCTTTTTTGAGGTCTTCGAGTGTGAAGAACTCGCTTTCGGAGTTTTTGGGACACCAACCGAGAAGAGCGATATAGTTAACTATCGCTTCGGGCAAATACCCGTCTGCTACGAGGTCTTGGAAACTTACAGCACCGTGTCTCTTTGAGAGTTTTGATACGCTTCCGTCATCGTTTTTACCCATGAGCAAAGGGAGATGAACGTAGGTAGGACGCTCCCAACCGAACGCATCGTAGAGCAATACGTATTTCGGTGTGGAAGTGAGATATTCGCTTCCTCTTACAACGTGTGTAACGCCCATAAGATAGTCATCTACTACGTGCGCAAAGTTGTAGGTAGGATAGCCGTCTGCCTTCATGAGTATCTGATCTTGAAGTTCGGAGTTATCTGTTGAAATTTCACCGAACACTTCGTCAATATAAGAGGTCTTGCCCTCGGTAGGCATTTTCTGTCTTATAACGTAGGGAATACCCTTTGCGAGATTTTCTTCGATTTCTGCCTGAGAAAGATTACGGCAGTGACGGTCATATCCGCCGGTTGCATCATTTTCGTGAAGTTCTGCCAAGCGCTCTTTCGTGCAGAAGCAGTAGTATGCGTATCCCTTTTCCACAAGTATATCTGCATACTTCTTGTATATGTCTTTTCTGTCGCTCTGAATGTAAGGGCCGTGCTCACCGCCAACGAAAGGCCCTTCGTCATATCCGAGACCTGTCAGTGCGAGTGTTGAAATAATAACGTCGGTAGCCCCTTCTACAAGACGCTCTCTGTCGGTGTCTTCTATACGAAGTATGAAGTCTCCGCCGTCGTGTTTTGAAATGAGGTAGGAGTAGAGCGCCGTGCGGAGATTGCCTATGTGCATATATCCCGTCGGGCTTGGAGCGAAACGTGTTACTGTCTTTTTCATTTTAAAAATTCCTTTATTTTGAATAGTTATTGCGAGTTAACATAAGATTAACGTAAAGTCAACAAAATTTATATTTGACTTGTCGCAAAATATATAGTATAATAATTACAATATAGTATATCACAATCTTTGAAATTTTTCAAGTACGGAGAAGAAAAATGTTTAAGAGTATTTTTGTAAAATTGCTTACTTCGTTCGGACTTATAATCCTTATGAGTTTTCTTTTGCTTGTATCTATTATCACGTCGATAGTAAACGCATATTCTTTAAATCAAAATATAGAAAACGTGAAGTGGACGGCGAATTCGGCAAAAACGGTAGTGGAAGAAAGCGTTGAAATTGCGAATTCGGATAACATATACGACTTCATAGAAGAGAGAAAAGAGAATATCACGCAGGTAAGTGCTACGCTCTTTCTTAGAGATAGCGAAATAACCTTGTTTATAACCGATACGCAAGGGGTAGTGCTTATGCAAGTAAACGAAGAAAACAAGAGCGTTATTCCTGCTAACGTCATATCCGAAGAAGCCGCAAAAATAGCGATAGAATACGGCGAATATTCCGACGTAACAAGTGGCCGCGATTCGCTTGGAAAACAGTACGTAGTACACGGAAATTCCGTCTTGGACGAAGATGGAAATGCTCTGGGCGTTGCGTTTGCATGTATGGAATACACCGACGATAACGCACTTGTAAGTCTTATGACGCAGACTGTGGTAATGGCGAGTCTTTGGGTTGCTCTTGCCGCACTCATTGCCGTGTACTTTATAAGTGAAAGAATAACAAGCCCTCTGAAAAACATTCGTAACGTTTCGAAAAAATTCGCAAAAGGTCGCTTTGAAGAACGCGTTGCCGTTACGGGGCGCGACGAGATAGCCGAACTTTCCGTCGCATTCAACAATATGGCAGATTCGCTTGAGCACCTTGAAGATACGAGAAACACCTTTATAGCAAACGTCTCGCACGACCTTCGCACACCGATGACGACTGTCCTCGGATTTATAGAAGGTATAAACAGTGGCGCAATACCCGAAGAAAAACGCGAATATTATCTCAACGTTATTGCAAGTGAAATAAAACGCCTTTCAAGACTTGTAAACGAATTGCTTGATATATCCCGACTTGATGCAGGAACGAGGAAATTCACTCCTACGAAGTTTGATATCTGCGAAATGGCTCGCTTGATACTCATATCGTTTGAACAGAAAATAGAAGAGAAAAAACTTGACGTTGAATTTGAATGCACGGAAGACAATATGTTTGCCTACGCGGATAAAGACGCTATCCATCAGGCGCTCTATAACTTGTGCGATAATGCATTGAAATTCTCTCGTGAAAAAGGAAAATTCTCCGTAAAAATCCACCGCGACCATAGAAAGATTCTTGTGTCCGTCTATAACGAAGGCGCGGGAATTCCCGAAAAAGACCTTCCTTTCGTCTTTGATAAATTCTACAAAACTGACGAAAGTCGCGGAATGGATAAAACGGGCGTAGGTCTTGGATTGTATATAACGAAAAACGTAATAGAAGCGCAGGACGAAGAAATAACCGTAAAGAGCGTTGAAAACGAATTCTGCGAATTCATATTTACCTTGACGGAAAAACAGTAAAAAACAGAAAGAGAGGGATAGAGTATGGACAGAGTGATTTTGCATTGCGACTGCAACAGTTTCTTTGCATCTGTTGAATGTATGTTCAATCCCTCTCTTAAAAAATTCCCTGTTGCCGTATGCGGAAACGAAGAGGAAAGACGAGGCATAGTCCTGGCGAAAAACGAAGCGGCGAAAGCATTCGGCATAAAGACTGCGGAAACCGTCTGGAGCGCGAAAAGAAAATGCCCTCAACTCGTCGTTGTGCCGCCTCATTATGATGAATACGTGCGAGTGTCGGGAATGGTAAATAAGATATACCGCCGTTACACCGACCTTGTCGAGCCTTTTGGTATAGACGAAGCGTGGCTTGACGTAACGGGCAGCCGAAAACTTTTCGGTAGCGGAGAAGAGATAGCAGAGAGACTTCGCAGAGAAATAAAAGAAGAAATAGGAATAACCCTATCCGTTGGTGTTTCCTTTAACAAAGCGTTTGCGAAACTTGGAAGCGATTATAAAAAACCTGATGCCATTACAGTTATTTCACGCGAAAACTTCAGGGAAATCGTTTATCCTATGTCGGTCGATGCTTTGCTTTATGTTGGAAGTAAGACTTCTGAAACTTTGAAATCCTTGGGGATAAAAACGATAGGAAATCTCGCAAATACCGACTTGAAATATCTTGAATATAAGTTTGGAAAACACGGAGAAATGCTTTTTTGCTACGCGAGAGGGAATGACGATTCACCCGTTGCATCCGTGTATGATAAGCACGACCCGAAAAGCATAAGCAACGGAATGACCTTCAAAAAAGATATTTCTTCTGATGATGACATTCGCCTCGGTATTGATTTTCTATGTGATGAAATAGGCGAAAGACTTAGAAGAAACGGCAAAAAATGTTGCGGTGTATGTGTGACAATGAAAGATACCTATCTTGTCAATATATCGCGTCAAAAGCAGATAAATCCGCCGACA
>JAZOLR010000138.1:0-1200 GCA_045653255.1 Eubacteriales bacterium
CAATATGGTAAACGCGAATATCACAGAAATAAACCTTGTTACCAATTACAATTACCGTTCTCTTGTTGACCATATAGGAAGCGGCAAAGACTGGGATCTTGCGAGACGTTCGGGCGGTATAAACATAATATCTCCCTTCCAGAGTGCAAAGAACAATGCAGAATTGTATTATACTCACCTCGCGGCGCTTCTTAGTATGCAACCCTACATAAATGACATAAAAGACGACGTTGTTGTTCTTTCCGATTGTGATAACATTTGCAACATCAACTTGAAAGAAATAATAAAGGCTCATAAAGAAAGCGGCGCGGAAATAACTCTCGTTACCAAAAAGGCGAAGACGGGAACAATAAGAAACAACGCGATGTATTTGAAAACCGATGAGAATAGCAGAATTACCGATATAGCATACGGTCACGATGCGTCCGAAGAGTATACGGAACGCCACATAGGAATTTTCGTTATAGATACGTTGTATCTCAAGCAGATACTCGTCACCGCTGCTGCTCATAATTATAAGAGCCTTACCAAAGATATCATAGGCGCAGGTCTTAACTATCACAAGTATATGACGTATTGCTATAAAGGCTACGTAGCGCCCGTATCTGATTTTAACGATTATTTTGAACGCAGTATAGAATTGACAACAAACGCACAG
Source organism: Eubacteriales bacterium (assembly GCA_045653255.1). Lineage (GTDB taxonomy): Bacteria > Bacillota > Clostridia > Oscillospirales > CAG-272 > UBA1740. The sequence goes on from JAZOLR010000138.1 coordinate 659, forward strand.
GCAAGAGATTCTCTTATCGCAATGCGCGAAAGACCAATCTTTACAAAAGTTCACAATTCCGCACCCGTTATATATACGGATACCGCAAACGTTAAGGATAGTCTTATTGCTGACGATTGCGTTATTGAGGGAACTGTTGAAAATTCCATACTCTTCCGTGGAGTAAAGGTAGGAAAGGGAAGCGTTATCAAGAATTCCATTTTGTTTGGCGGAACTTACGTGGGAGAGGGAAGTCGCCTCAACTGTGTTGTTGTAGACAAGCACAGTGTAATTTGTGACAATAGAGAACTGTCAGGTCACATTACAATGCCTTTCTACATTCCGAGACGTTCAAAGATTTAATTCTATAGCGAGGATTATTATGAAAATATTATACGTAGCAAGTGAAGCCAATCCCTACGCTGCAAGCGGAGGACTTGGAGACGTAATGGGCGCGTTGCCGTCAACTGTAAAAAAATACGTAGAAGACGGCTCTGACGTATCGGTCATACTTCCTCTTTACGGCTCTGTGGCAGAAGAATATAAAGCAAAAATGACAAAAG
>JAZOLR010000139.1:0-4578 GCA_045653255.1 Eubacteriales bacterium
TTCAACGGTGGCGGAAATGGAGGAAATTTCTGCATTTTCTGTCTTGTTGAGTTCGGGTGCAGTAACGTAGAAAGAAGATTTCTTAACCTTAACTACGTAGTCGAACATTGCTGCAACGGAAGCGAACGTTCCAATGCAAGGACCATTGATAACTGCAATCTGAGGTATAGCGCCCGATGCAGTTGCTACCGCTTTCATTATTTTACCGTAAGCGGCAAGGGAAGCAGCGCCTTCAAATATATCGGCACCACCGCAGTTGAATACCGCAACGACAGGCGCTGCGTTTTTGAGCGCGAGGTCGTAAAGTTCGCAGATCTTCTTAGCCTGATTTTCATCAATTGCACCCTTCATGCGAGAAGAGTCCTGAGCAAATGCGAATGCAAGTCTGCCGTTGATAGCGCCGTATCCGCAAATAACTCCTTCAAGAAGATTTTCCTTTTCGTTTTCAACCACTTCGTTGAATTTGCGCTTTGTGAAAGCACCTAACTCGATGAATGTATTCGCATCAAAAATCTGAGCGAGCAAACTGCGAGTTTCGGATTTTTCGGTAGCATTCAACGCTTCTTTGAGTTCCTGCACAGTCGGTAAAACTCGTGCAAAATTTTTCAAACTTTTATCCAAGTTGAATTCCCGATTTGCTATTGCAAATCTCTCCTTCCAAAATTATTTTTAATGTAAATAGGACTGTAAACAATCCAAATTTCACCAAATATAATATATCACCAAACGGCTAAAAAGTCAAGTAAGATATAGAAAGTTTTGACAAAATGACGCAGTTTTAGTTATTTTTTCTACATTTGCGCTCAAATATGCCAATTATAAGTGCAAAAGGTACAGTTATATATTTATATATATGAAAAGTAAACGAAGGCAAACCTCTAATTCTTAGGCTTGCCTTCGTTTAGGTATTAAAACTCAGTTTCTATAATCTTTGAGGTGCTTTTTGGAGAGTAGGTCCAACGGTCAAGATGAAAAACTTTTTGGGTGTCTACAAAGTATTTTATATCCTTTTTTGAGTCTTCATCGGCATGTGAATCAATGATTATAAGTTTTATTTTCATTTTGTCCGGGATTATGCTTTTTATATACACTGCGGCGGTTTGGTTTACTTTTGCGCCTGATTTAATTTCGGCAAGTCCTGCGAGATTGGGCATAAGTTCTACGAAAATTCCGTAACTTTCAATGCTTCGGATTTTTCCTGCCACTGTTTGCCCCGGAGTAAACAGTGCTACATTTTCTTCCCAAGTTCCAAGTAATTCTCGGTGCGAAACGTATATTCGCCCATCCTCTCCTATAAGTTTCACGACGGTGTATAATTTATCTCCGACGTTGAATCTGTCTTTGGGGTGTGATATTCTCGAAACAGAAATGCAATCTATTGACAAAAGAGATATTATTCCGCATCCTATATCTACAAAAGCGCCGAAATTTTCCATGTGTGTTATCCTGCTCGGAATAATATCTCCGGCGACAAGAGTTGAAATGTAATTCTCTATGCATTCTTTTTGTGCTGCTTTCCTTGAAAGAATAGCACACAAATCTCCAAATTTGTTTCGGGTGAAACCCACTATTTTGAAACAAATTGGTTTTCCTACTCTTGTCAAGACTGCTATGTCTTTTATTTCTTCGCCATCATTTGTATATTGTACTTCGTTTCGGGGCATTATGCCTTTCATACAACGCAAATCTATATGTAAACAAAAATCACTGTCGCAAAGTACTACGTTCGCTTCTAGAATTTTTTGTTTTTCCATTGCTTTTTCGAGTCCTGACACCGAACTTAAATATTCGTGATTTTCAGTTGTTGTAATTAACGAGCCCTCCGGCAGATATTGATTTTGCATATAATACACCTCTTGAATTTTTATGTTTTACTGTGTTACAATATATGCGGCAAAACTTAATAATATGAAAGAGAAAAAAGACGCACCGAATTTGTTCTCGGTGCGTTAAATTTATTTTTTAAATTAATTACATAGTTATTGTGTTATCTCCTGAATCACTTGCGGAGGAGGCAACTTCTAAAGCAGGCGAAGTTGGTGCATCAATAACAGAAATTGCGGTAAGAGGCTGTTCTGTTTTATTGTCTGATTCATTTGTGATTTTTCCGCCTGTGTACACTCTCTTTGTGTTAAAGACGTCTGATTGCGTTTCAGAAAGTCCAAAACTGATGGAAATAGCGGTGTTTACCTCTTTCATAACCTCGTCATCAAGGTGTCCCATTCGCTCTTTAAGGCGCTTTTTATCCAACGTTCTCACTTGTTCAAGTAATATAATAGAGTCTTTTGCAAGCCCGACTTTTTCACCGAAAACGTCTATATGGGTTGGCAATTTTGTTTTTCCCATCTTGCTCGTTATAGCAGCGGCGATTACCGTGGGACTATATCTGTTTCCTACGTCATTTTGAACAATAAGTACTGGGCGCAATCCGCCTTGTTCGCTCCCGACAACGGGGCTCAAGTCTGCATAATAAATATCTCCACGCCGTATATTCATCATTTTCTTTTTCGCATTTTCGCGAAAATCCTTTCTTGTTTCTTTACCTATTTCTTCTTTTTGCGGTACATTCATATTTTGCCTTTTTTGGTTACCTTTTAATCATGTAAAAATTGGTTTTGTTATCATTTTATTAGAAAAAACAAAAAATGTTAAAAAGAGCAAAAAACAAAAAAGGAACTATCGCTATTAACGAAAGTTCCTTTTATGAATATTATCGGTTGGGAGAAGTTACTCTCTCATCTTCAGGTCTAAAGAGCAGAGAAATGCACCATATTCCCGCTAAAGCGACAACGGTGTAAATAATTCTGCTTATAATGGCTTCCTGACCGCCGCCAATCCAAGCAACTACGTCGAACTTAAAAAGGCCGATGCTACCCCAGTTAAGTGCGCCGATAATGGTCAGTATCAATGCGATTCTGTCAAGTATCATTGACTTCGAGAATTGTTTTAAAAACAATTTTTCCCCTTTCAAAGTATAACGGATTTTTTTAATTTTCCGCTTATCCTTTATTTTTGTCAAAATAATTAAAAGAATACACAAAATTGTTATTTAAAAAATGTAATATTATTTCAAATCGAACGCAGGTGAAGAATCTCCGAAGTTTTCACGCAATTTCTCAAGTGCTTTTTTCTCTATTCTACTTACGTAAGAACGGGATATATTCAATTGCTTTGCTACTTCTTTCTGCGTATAAGGCGGGGCAGAAGAAAGACCGTACCTCATAACGATGATTTGTCTTTCTCTTTCGTCTAAAACTTGATTTATCAATTTATATGCCTTTTCTGCGTTCAGTTTTAAATCAAGGTCGTAGGCAATTGTATCTTCGGAACTTATGATGTCTATGTAAGTTAACGGATTTCCGTCTCGGTCTATATCTATTGTATCGTTAATAGAAACTTCGTTTGATAGTTTTTTCTGAGATCTGAAAAACATGAGAATTTCGTTTTGTATGCATTTTGCCGCATAAGTTGCAAAACGCGCTCCGTTGTCGCAATTGAATGTATCTATCGCTTTGATAAGTCCTAAACTTCCTATTGAAACAAGGTCGTCGGGGTTTTGATATGACGTGTAGTATTTTCTTACAATATGAGCCACAAGGCGTAAATTGTGCTCAATTAAAGAGGTTCTTGCGCTTCCGCTTTTTTCATTCTTCATTTTAAGAAAAAGTTCATGTTCTTTTTGGGAAGAGAGTGGCGGTGGAAAGTTTTGGGGACTTCCTATGCCGAGGACGAGACAAATAAAATTAAGCGCCGCAATTGAAAAATCTGAATACATAACAACAATTCTCCTGATAAAAAATTCCGCATAAAACACTATTAAGCATTATATGCGGAATTGAGTTAGATATTGAATTGTTGTATTAAAATACTTAAAAAGAAATTTTGTAATATGAACGGTCAATCATGTCGATCATTTTTCTGCCAAAGATTTTGCTTGACTTTTTGTTTATTTCGTGAACGAATGACGACACATTGGATTCCGTAACTTTGTGGCTGGGGTTGAAGCAGAATTTCACAATATCGCATGATTTCGCGCCATTTGGGTGTGTGCTCACAAGATGACGCAAAATTGAATATTCTGTTTTGGTTGCATTGAACAAAACTCCGCCGACGTAAACACACTTTTTGTAATGTACTATTCTTACAGATTCCGCTATCATATCGGTTACGTCTTTTTTAGAAAAGGCACGTATGTACTCGAATATAATTTCCATAACGCGAGAAAAAGAAGTGTGAGGCAGAATTATATTATCGACGTATTTTATGATTTTGTCAAGTTCTTGTTCGCTTTCATTGCTCGCGATAACTATAAGCGGCGTCTGAGGAAACTCCTTCTTTAAATCTCTGCATAGCAAGTGAACTCTTTCAAATTTTGTTGATTCGGTGAGGATTATTGCATCGAATTCATATTCTTTGAGCAGGGTGTATGCACTTCTGAAGTGACAAGCATACGTTCCTATGCCACAATTATAAAATTTCTTTCTGAAATTCAGACGACCTTCTTCGGTTTTATTTATAACAAGCAACATAAAAATACACCAATCTTTATATTTTTATCTATTTTAACATTTTTCTTTC
>JAZOLR010000140.1:0-2593 GCA_045653255.1 Eubacteriales bacterium
CTGTAACTCTCTCGGTTGCTTCGCCTGACCAGTATGTACGAACGTCAGCGAATATCTGTGCGCGGTGTGTGAGCAATCTCATCATAAGCATGCTCATACCGTTGAGAATATCGTTCTCTGTTGCAAGCGTGTAGGGCTCGCGAGCGCCTTCATAGTCGAAACTAGACCAGAGAAGTGCTTCGGGGTAGTCGCAGTTCGGCCAGTGGTCTGTCCACTGTCTCTGACCCTGGAAACCACCTGCAATAGCGTTATGACCAACCTTTTCTTCCTCGAACTTGTCGGAAAGACGGGGATTTCCTGCCATAAGGTCCTTTATGATGCAGTACATCTTAACTGTGAATTCCCACTGCTTTTCCTTTTCTTCGGGAGTGAACTTGATTCTGACCTTTTCACCGAGGAATTCAACCTCTTCAACGTTGTCGTCGCGTCCTTCCTTGCAGTGTTCCTTTGTCCAGGCGAGAGCCTTCTGGTAGTCCTCTTCGCAGTAGATGCCTTCTTCCATACGGCGAAGGATTTCTACCTCGTCAACAGACTCAACTCTCATACCGAAGTATTCCTCGAGCATTGCCTGATCCATGATAGAGCCTGCAATACCCATACACTGAGAACCGATCTGGAGGTAAGACTTACCTCTCATAGTAGCAACTGCAACAGCAGCGCGACCGAAGCGGAGGAGTTTTTCCTTAACGTCTTCGGGCATCTGTGTTCCTTGGCCGCGGCCCTGTACCCCGTGACCGTAGATGCCGAATGCGGGAAGTCCCTTCTGTGCGTGACCTGCGAGAACTGCCGCAAGGTAAACTGCACCGGGTCTTTCTGTACCGTTGAAGCCCCAAACACCCTTAATGGTGTGAGGATCCATGTCCATCGTTTCAGAGCCGTAGCACCAGCAGGGCGTAACGGAAAGGGTGATGGAAACGCCTTCCTTCTTAAACTTGTTAGCGCAAGCAGCCGCTTCGGGCACACGTCCGATGCAGGTGTCTGCCATAACTACCTTTACGGGCTCGCCGTTGGAGTAGAAAAGATTTTCTTCAAAAAGTTTTTTTGCGGATTCAGCCATAGCCCAAACAAGAGGCTCAAGGGACTCACGCATCATCTGCGGTCCACGGCGTCCGTCAACTATGGGGCGAATACCGATAACGGGATAATCGCCAACGTATCTGTTTTCTGCCATGATAATATATCCTTTCGTTTTTTAAATACTGTTTTGCGAGACTTACGCCTCTGTATTGACTAAAGTATATCATAAAAAAATTGGATATACAACTGTTTTTTGTAAAAAATATTGTGAAAAAACAAAAAATATTATTTACTTTTATAAATATTTATAGTATACTTAATTTATCTAACTATGTATTTATGGAGGAATAGATATGTCAAAAAAGGTTTTAGCATTTGACTTCGGCGCATCAAGCGGACGCGCAATGCTCGGAGATTACGACGGAAAAATGATAAACGTGAAGGAAATTCACCGTTTTTCAAACGATCCCGTAATAGTGAACGGAACAATGTATTGGGACGTTCTTCGCCTTTTCCACGAAGTTAAGCAGGGAATTATAAAAGCGCTTCAGGAGACGAAAATAGACGCTATAGGTATCGACACTTGGGGCGTTGACTTCGGTGTTCTTGACAAAAACGGCGAACTTCTTACAAACCCCGTCAACTACCGTGACGAACGTACAGAAGGTATGCCCGAAGAAGTGTTTGAAATTATCAGCAAGAGCGACCTCTACAAGAAGACGGGTACGCAGACAATGCGTATCAATACGATATACCAACTTTACTACCTCTTCAAGTATCGCCCCGAACTTATGAAACAGTGCGACAAGATACTCTTTATGCCTGACCTTTTCGCATACTTCCTCACGGGTGCGAAACGCGCAGAAGCAACGATTGCATCGACCTCAAACTTCCTTGACCCATACAAAAAGACTTGGGCAACGGACGTTCTTGAAAAAATAGGCATCGACGCTCGCGTTCTTCCCGAAATAATTCAGCCGGGCGAAACCTACGGCAACCTTACTCCCGAACTTTGCGAAGAGTTCTCTTGCGAGAGCATTCCCGTAATTGCGGTATGCACTCACGATACGGCGAGCGCAGTTGCAGCAGCACCTACCGACCGTGATTTCATTTACATAAGTTGCGGCACTTGGAGTCTTTTCGGTACTGAACTCAAAGAGCCTCTTATAAACGAAGCAAGCGAAAAGATAGAATATACGAACGAAGGCGGACACAACTCCACAATCAGATTCTTGAAGAACATTATCGGTCTTTGGGTAATTCAGGAATCCCGCAGACAATGGATAAAGGAAGGCGAGCAGGTTTCTTATGCCGACCTTGAACGCGAAGCACTCGCAGCAGAGCCCTTCAAGTGCTTTATCGACTGCGACGCTCCCGAATTCGCTATCGCGGGTAATATCCCGAAGCGCGTACAGAAATTCTGCGAAGTTACAGGACAGTACGTACCGAAAACACGCGGCGAAATTATGCGTTGTATCTACGAAAGCCTTGCAATGAAGTATAAACTCAACTACAACACCCTCTCCGAAATAAGCGGCAAGGACTTCGGTCAGATAAATATGCTCGGCGGCGGAAT
>JAZOLR010000141.1:0-12674 GCA_045653255.1 Eubacteriales bacterium
GGAAGCCGATGATGATTGCATTAGATGCAGCAGCCAACATAACGTCGCCCTCTGTAATACCACCTGCAGCTGTATGAATAACGTTAACTCTGACCTCGTTATTAGAAAGCTTTTCGAGTGATGATTTAACAGCTTCAGCACTACCCTTAACGTCTGCTTTTACAATTATATTAAGGTCTTTTGTGCCTTCGCTGATCTGCGCAAACAAATCGTCAAGGCTAACCTTTGAGTTTGCTTTAAATTCAGCTTCTTTCTGCTTACTTCTTCTCTGTTCAGCAAGGGTTCTTGCCATTCTTTCGTCTTCTACGGAGTTGAATTCGTCACCCGCTTCGGGAACTTCTGCAAGGCCGATAATTTCAACAGGAACACTTGGGCCTGCCTCTTTTACTATCTTGCCTTTATCGTTTGTCATTGCGCGTACACGTCCGACGGCAGTACCTGCGATAACAATATCGCCTGCGTAGAGTGTACCGTTCTGTACAAGCACAGTTGCAACAGGGCCGCGACCGTGATCAAGACGCGATTCGATAACGATACCGCGAGCACGGCGGTTGGGGTTTGCCTTGAGTTCCTTTACTTCCGCTACCAAGAGTACGTTTTCAAGAAGGTCTTCAATACCCATACCCGTGAGTGCCGATACGGGAACGCACATAACGTCACCGCCCCATTCTTCGGGAACGAGGTCGTATTTTGTGAGTTCCTGCATAATAACGTCGGGATTTGCCGTAGGCTTATCCATCTTGTTTATCCCTACTATTATGTCAATACCTGCTGCTTTTCCGTGGTTAATCGCCTCTACCGTCTGGGGCATTATACCGTCGTCTGCCGCAACAACGAGTATTGCAATATCCGTTGCTTGAGCACCGCGCGCACGCATTGCAGTGAACGCCTCGTGGCCGGGGGTGTCAAGGAACGTGATGTCTTTGCCGTTGATGGTTACGCGGTAAGCACCGATGTGCTGTGTGATACCGCCCGCCTCTCCGCGAGTTACGTTTGTGTGTCTTATCGCGTCGAGAAGAGAAGTCTTACCGTGGTCAACGTGACCCATTACGCAAACGACAGGACTGCGTTCGCCGAGGTCTTTTTCATCGTCAACTTCTTCGCTGAAGAGTTTTTCTTCTATCGTTACGACAACTTCCTTCGTTGCGATGATACCGAGTTCATCTGCAAGAAGATATGCGGTGTCATAGTCGATTTCCTGATTGACAGACGCCATAACGCCCATCATCATAAGTTTCTTTATTACTTCTGCGGACGTCTTCTTCATTCTTGAAGCAAGTTCGCTTACCGTTATCTGCTCGGGAATAGTGATGGAAAGGGGCTTTTTCTTTGCCATTTCCGCTTCGAGTTTCTTTATCTTCTCGGAAGCAAAACGGTCCTTTTCCTTCTGATTCTTTCCTGACTGACGGTTATCCTGCTTTTTGAACTTTTGACGCTCTGCGCGGAAGTCGGACATACCGCTTGTATACTTGGAGTCTATCTTTTCGTCGTACTTTGAGAGGTCTACTGTTGTAGTTCTCGTGTCTACTACGCGAGTCTTTTGCGTCTTGGGAGCGACGTATTCACCGCTGCCTTCTGCAGACTGCGTGTTAGTGGGGATAATGGTCTTGAAGGTCTGGCGTTGCTTTTGTTTTTGCTGTTGCTGCTCTCTTGCCTTCGCGTCTGCTTCCGCTTTTGCTTTTGCTTTCGCTTCTGCTTCGGCTTTCGCCTTTGCATCTGCTTCTGCTTTTGCCTGTGCCTTTGCTTTAGCCTCGGCTTCTGCTTTCGCCTTTGCTTCTGCCTCTGCCTTTGCTTTCGCTTCTGCCTCGACTTTCGCCTTCGCTTCTGCCTCTGCCTTTGCTTTAGCCTCTGCTTCTGCTTTCGCCTTTGCTTCTGCCTCTGCCTTTGCTTTAGCCTCTGCCTCGGCTCTCGCCTTTGCTTCTTCTCTTTCTTTTTCTTTTTCTTCGGAAACAATCGTTGCTTTTCCGTCAAGATAATCGTCGAGATTTTCTATCTGGTTTTCGCGAGTGAGTTTATCCATAAAGAGTTCAAACTCTTCCGCTTCAAGCGATGCGCCCGTTTTCTTGTCTATGCCCATTTCGAGCAACATTTCAACAAGAGTATTGATTTTAATATTAGTATCTTTTGAAAGTTGTGCTATCTTTACCGTTTTGTTTGATGCCATATCTTATTCTGCGCTTCCGTCTGTGTCGGAGGCTTCCTTTCCTGACAATTTTAAGATTTCGGCGGCAAATCCTTTGTCGGTGATTGCCAAAGCCGCAAGTTCATTCTGCTTGCCTACTGCGTGTGCAAGTTCTTCTTTCGTTGCAGAACAAACGATGTATTTTACGTTGTAAAACTGAGATTTTACCGTCAACTTTTTCACCGACTGCTCGGATGCATCCGAAGCAACGATCACAAGTTCGGGCTTTGCTTTTCTTCCCATCTGTTCGCAAATAAGAGGGCTGCCTGATATTACCTTTCCCGCCTTTTTTGCAAGACCTATCATCGAGAGAAACTTATTGTTCGGAGTCACAGAGTTCTGCCTCCAATGCCTCATAGATTTCATCGGGGATAGTGCATTCGAGATTTTGTTCAAGACGGCGAGCCTTGCGTGCTTTTCGCAAACACTTGACGTCGTGACAGAGATATGCGCCCCTTCCCGATTTCTTTCCGCTTGTGTCGAGCGATATTTCACCCTCGGGAGAACGAACTACTCTTATAAGATTTGATTTCGGAAAATGCTCTCCGCATCCCGTGCATCTGCGCTCGGGTATTTTTTTCTTTTGTGTTTGATTCTGATTCATTGTTCCCCCAAAAATGTCTTACGCTTTTATGTCTATCTTGTATCCCGTCAATTTCGCTGCGAGTTTTGCGTTCTGACCTTCCTTACCTATTGCAAGAGAGAGTTGGTCAGGGCTTACAGTTACTCTGCAGGTGCGCTCACCGTCAAATTCAACGGAAAGCACAGAAGCGGGAGAAAGTGCCTCTGCTACGTATTTAACAGGGTCTTCGTTGTATCTTATTATGTCTATCTTTTCGTTTCCGAGTTCATCAAGTATCGCTGCAATTCTCATACCCTTGTTACCGATACAAGCACCAACGGGGACAACGTCTTCGTCACTTGAGAATACTGCGAATTTCGTGCGTGAACCTGCATCGCGGGAAACACCCTTGATGATAACGGTTCCGTCCTGAATTTCGGGAATTTCAAGTTCGAAAAGTCTCTGTACGAGTTTCGGATGAATTCTTGAAAGAGTAACTATAGGACCTCTTGACTCGTTTCCTCTTACTTCTGTGATGAATACCTTCAATTTGTCGCCTACGTCGAATTCGTCTCCGGGGATCTGGTCGGCTTTCATAAGAGTTGCCTTGCTCGTTCCCGTGTCGAGAATGAGGTAGCCCATATCGTCAACTTTGTCAACGACTGCGGTAAGAATTTCTTCTTTCTTTGATTCGTATTCTTTTGTGATTATGTTGCGCTCTGCTTCGCGGATACCCTGAATGATAACCTGCTTTGCAGCCTGAGCGCTAAGACGTCTGAAGTTCTTCGGCTTGAGTTCGAACTCAACAACGCCGCCGAGTTTGTGACGTTTGCTCATCTCTTTTGCATCTTCAAGAGAGATTTCTGTGTCGGGGTTTTCAACTACTTCTACGACGGTCTTCTGCTGATATACCTTCATATCCTTTTTAACTTCGTTGAGAACTATTCTCACGTTTGTGTTACCGCCGAGTTCCTTTTTGAATGCGCTCATAAGAGCCGCCTCAACCTTTTCCAACATGTACTGCTTGGAGATACCTTTCTCTTTTTCAAGCAGGTCAAGTGCGTCAAAAAATTCCTTGTTCATTTTCTTTTAGCAGAAAATCTGCATCCTTTCTTATTGTATATATAAATGTTTTATTTTTTATTCTTCTTCAACGTAAATAAGCGCAAGTTTTGAAATCTCAGCGCGGGAAAGTTCAACTTTGCTCTCGTCTTCGAGCACGAGTGTGACAACGCCGTTTTCGTATCCGTCAATCCAACCCTCGTAGACTTTCTTTCCGTCTTTCTGTGCGAAAAGTCTTGCTTCTGCGTATTCGCCTATGCAAGCGAGAATGTGTGCCTCTGTGCGAAGTTCGGGTTCAAGTCCCTTTGACGATACGTTGAGACGGTATGCGTCTTCTATCGGGTCTGCCTCGTCGAGAATGGGGTCTATCGCTCTGTGAACCTTTTCGCAGTCGTTTATCCATATTCCGTTTTCGTGGTCTATCGTAACTGTGAGATTCCATTCAGAACCTATCTTCGCGTATTCCACGTCCCAGATAGAATAGCCAAGTCCTTCAATTGTCGGACGGAGCAATTCTTCCACTGTTTTTGCAATGTTTGGTTTTTTCAATTTTCTTCTCCTTTTTTCGGGGATTTGAGAAATTTCCGCAGACATAAAATTGAGAGTGGGCAGAACCCACTCTCCTTTTATCATATTCAACTATACGCATTATAACACGAAAACAAGAGAATTTCAAGTGTTTTTGAGAATTTTTTCACAATTTTTCTTATATTCGCGAAAATATCTATCAAATAATAGATATTTGATGCTCAAAAATGCGTTTATCCGCAGATAGCAGTACCGATAACGGTTGAGAACTGCGCGTTTTCGGGAATAATGAAGTTTATGTCAAACATCTCCGACAAACGCGGGAAAAGTTCGTGCGCGTAATTTACCGTAGTCAAGTTTCCCGTGAGAACTATATCGCGCACACCCTTTGACTGCGCTGCGAATCTTGCGACCATCGCCACAGTTTCAAAAACGGTGTTAAGAATGCCGAGTGCAATATCGCCCTTACTTGCGATGTCGCTTATTTTTCCGAAGTTTGCCGCCGTCATTTCGGGGAGCATTGCATCGTTCTTTTTGGAAATATCACCGATGCGAAGGTCGATATTACCGAGATTTCCTTCACTTGCAAGTGCTTGTATGTGGTCGAGGTTTTCCATATTGAGAAGAAGTTTCGAAAGTCCGACGAGAGTACCCCCGCCGACACCCGTGCCGCCGAGGTATTCCATCGGTTTGCCCTCTTCTGCGTATACCATCGCCGTGCCTGTGCCCATACTGACCACAAGCGCGCGCGGAAGTTCGGACAGATAAAGACCGCCGAGACCTATTCCGTTGAATTCGGGCACACTTTCGCATTTAAGCGAATATATAGAGTCTTTCATAAAACTTGAGCCTACGCCCGTCATCATAACCTTTTCAATGTCGGAAAGCGAGAGACCGTTTACCGAGGTGAACTTTCCAAATGCCCCGTACATAGAGGTCAAAGGGTCAGTTGCCTGAACGAAAAGCGGTGCGATAAGTTCGCGTTTTCCGTTTTCTTTTTTGTTGAAGCCCACGATTTTCGTCGTGCTTCCGCCTATGTCAATTCCTATTACTACGCTCATTTTCTATCTCCGTATAGCGTTTTCTTTTTTTCGTTTACGGCGGTTGCCGTTTTTAATATTTACAATATTGTATCACTTTTTTTGCGATAAATCAAGTCTTTTGTATATATTTGGGATTTTGCTATGTCTTTGTCGGTAGGAAATAACGAAAAAACACCTACGACAAACTTCGTTATCATAGGCGTGTTCTTTTGGCTTTAGTCGCTTTTACAAAGCCTTTCGTATTCGCATACCCGAACTTCTTCGGGTATATTCAGTATGTGTATTTCTTTTTTTCTTATGCGAAAAAAGGGATTATTTTTTGTAAAAAATTCTTTTTCTTCCTTGCAAAATAAAGAAATATATAGTATAATATTCTTAATATATGAAAGGGGTATTTCCTATCTTGACAAATTTGAACTGCCGTTACCTTGCGGCGAAAAGAAAACTGTTTGAACGCTATTACGAAGCGCGCCTCAACCCCCAGCAAAGAGAAGCGGTCTGCACGACGGAAGGACCTTTGCTCGTGCTTGCGGGTGCGGGTAGCGGAAAAACCACAGGCCTCGTACAAAGAATAGCATTTATAATAAAATACGGCAACGCATATTATAGCGACACCGTGCCGACAACGGTAACCGAAGAAGAAGTCTCGCAACTTGAACGCGCCGCAATCAGTGCCTCGCGTGAGGAAATAGAAGAGATACTTCCGAGTTTCATTCACGCGCCCTGTCCGCCGTGGGCAGTACTCGCCATCACTTTTACAAACAAAGCGGCAAACGAGATGAAAGAAAGACTTTCCACTTCGTTTGAAGACGTGTCTATTCCGCAGAGCATCTGGACGGGGACTTTCCACTCTATATGTATACGCATTCTTCACAAATTCACAGAAGAAGCAGGCTACAAGCCGAACTTTTCAATATACGACACGGACGATAAAAAACGCCTCGTGTCCGAGTGTATGAAAAAACTCAACATTGACGAGAAAATGTTGCCTGTCAAGAGTGTTATGAGTGCGATAAGTATGGCAAAAGACACACTCGTTCGCCCCGAAGAATACGAAGCGGGAAAAGATATACGCGAAAAGCATATTTCCGCTATCTACAAAGAATATCAGTCGCGTCTTGAAGCGGTGAACGCGCTCGACTTTGACGATATTATTATGAAGACGGTATTCCTGCTTGAAAACTGCGACGAAGCACGTGAGTATTACGGTAACAAATTCAGATACGTCTGCGTAGACGAGTATCAGGATACGAACTACGCGCAGTTCAGACTCACAGAACTTTTGAGTTGCAAATACAGAAATATAATGGTCGTTGGTGACGATGACCAGAGTATATACAAGTTCCGCGGCGCAACGGTTGAAAATATTCTCGGATTTGACGAGACTTATCCCGATGCGAAAGTGGTGAAACTTGAGCAGAATTACAGAAGTACGCAGAACATTCTTGCCGCCGCCAACGCGGTAATAGGTCACAATAGCCAACGCCACGATAAAAAACTCTGGTGCGCCGCAGGAGAGGGAAGCAAACTGTCGGTAAAAGAGTTGCCCTCTCAAAACGAAGAGGCAAGATACATAATAGACAAAATCCTCGAACTCGTTGTGCGTGAGCAGATGCGCTATCACGATATGGCGATACTCTACCGCGTCAACGAAATGTCACGCGCAATAGAAAGTGCATTCGCGAAAAGCGGAATTCCGTACAGAGTTATAGGCGGTCAGCGTTTCTACGACCGTAAAGAAATCCGCGATATGTCCGCGTATCTGTACGTTATATTTAATCCGAGCGACAACCAAAGACTAAAGCGTATAATCAACGAGCCGAAAAGAAAGATAGGTGCGTCAACAGTTGATGCAATAGAGGAAATAGCGATACAAAGCGGCGTAAGTATGTATGAAATAATGCGCACAAGTACGTCTATATCCGAACTTTCGAAGTCCGCTTCCCGACTTGTCGAGTTTACCGATATGATGGATAAGATAAGAGACACTTTCACAAAGCCGTCGGACATACTCCGCGAACTTTTTGAAAGAACGGGATACCACGATATGTTGCGTGCGGAAGGTGAAATCTCGCAGGGCCGTATAGATAGCGTGAACGAATTTATCACCGCCGCAATAGAATACGAAGCACGCGCAGAAGCACCGACACTCGCAGGATTCCTCGAAGACGTCGCGCTCGTTTCCGACGTTGATAAATATGATGAGACCGCAGATGCCGTAGTGCTTATGACCATTCACAGTTCAAAAGGTCTTGAATTTCCCGTTGTATTCCTTGCAGGAATGGAAGACGGAATTTTCCCGAGCGTGCAGAATCTCTATTCTGAAGCAGACCTTGCAGAAGAGCGCAGACTTGCCTACGTTGCCATAACGAGAGCGAAACAACGCCTCTTTGTCACTCACGTTCACGAGAGAATGCTCTACGGAAGAACCTCCTACAACAAACTTTCGCTTTTTGTCCGTGAGGAAATTCCGGACAATCTCAAAGAAGTTGAAAAAAGACCGAGCGAGCCGAAACGCGAATACGGTTATGCCCCTGCGAAAAGACAAGCACCGCAGATGTCGAGCGAGTTTTCTCGCCGTGCAGACTCCTCTCACGCGACAGTTACACCGAGACAGAGCAGTGCACAACCGAGTGCTACTCCCGCTTATTTCGGCGTGAAAAATTTTTCGGCGGGCGCAAGAGTGAAACACACCCTCTTCGGTCTTGGCACGATAGTATCGGCAAAAGCAATGGGCGGAGATATACTCTACGAAGTAGCATTTGATAGCGGCGCAACGAAAAAACTTATGGCAACCTTTGCAAAACTCACCTCCGCAGAGTGATTTTAAACACAACTAAATCAACATAAAAAGCACTTATGCAAATTTGTCATAAGTGCTTTTTTATCTTCACAAGTCTCGTGCGAGACTTTTTTTGTATTCCGACGGTGAAAAACCTATCTGATTTTTGAATGCGCGGGAGAAACTGTGAATGTTTATATATCCGAGTTTGTCGGCTATTTGACTTACGGAAAATTCGTCCTCGCGGAGAAGTTTTTTCGCTTCGTTTATTTTGAGCGCGTTAAAGTGGCTTATGGGACTGACACCGATATTCTTGCCGAAAAGGTCGCACAGTTGCGTTTTGCTGATAAGAAACTGCGAGCATATTTCCTTTAGCGTAAGGCAAGTATACACGTTTTCTTGCATATAGGTTATTATCAGGTCCAAAAGGGAATTGCGCCCCGAATTTTTGGAGTCTTCGCTATATACCAGTCTGTTTATGAGTTTTTCGTTGCTTCGCTTCAGTATTATGAGAAATTCAATCAAATAACATTCGAGAAGTTGCACAGAGCCGTAAGGCGCAGAAGAAAAGTCAAGCGGATTTTTGTCTGCGTAGTCGCTCGGTATTTTGGTGAGTGCTTGTTTTGCCTCGGTCATAAACAATTTTAACAGAGTCTTCGTTGTGTTTTCAAGAGTAAACACCTTTTTGTCGAAAAACGACATAGCAGGACTCTTCGACGTGAATGCTATTACAAGCATATTGTTGGGGTTTTTCTTGTTTGATACGTGCGCGTGTACTTCGTTTGGTTTGTGGAATATAACCTGACCTTGCGAGAGTGGGCGACCGAAACCGTCTGTTATTGCGGTAACGTCTCCCGAATCAACGTAAACGAGTTCCCAAAAATTATGCTTTTCTGGCAGGTGCGAAAAGTTTTTGTCAAATTCGAAATAGTATATACTGTTGAAGCCTTCTATTTCTATTTCACGCGGAGAAGAATGCAGTTCAAAATCCATTTTCTTGCCACCTTCGGAATAATTGATAAATTTTTTGTAATTTTGGATAAATACATTTTGTTGGAATTATTGTAATATATAAATGATAAAAAGTCAATATTTGCTTTAAAATTTGATTTTAAAAAACAAAAAAGTAAAATATTATTTTCAAATCAGGAATTTTTGCAAAGGACGGTGTTTATATGAAATCGGTAGCGTGTGTCGGCATACTTGTCGCCGACGTTATAGTTGAAAAGGTTTTTAAATATCCCGAAAAAGGTGTTCTTGAGCCTGTAAATTCAATCACGATGCACAATGGCGGAAACGCAATGACCGCCGCAATAAATCTGCGAAAATACGGCGTGCAGTCGTATATGGTAGGTATGGTCGGAAACGATATGTTCGGGCAGTTTCTTTCCGAAAAACTGAAAGAAGCCGCAGTAGACACGTCCGCTCTTTCTGTGAGCGATAAGGCGCAGACCTCAACTTCCGTTCTTATGATAGACGACGCAAGCGAACGTTCGTTCTTTCATTGCACAGGCGCAAACGCAGTATTTTCCTATGACGATATAGATTTTTCCGTAGTGGATAAGTGCGACCTTGTGTTCGTTACGGGAACGTTTTTGCTTGACAGTTTTGACGGAGAGGGAACTGCACGTTTTCTCCGTGAATGCAAAGAAAAAGGCAAAACGACCTTCCTTGACGTTTGCTGGGATGCGCGCGGAAGATGGGGCGAAGTTTTGAACTGCTGTATGCCCTACATAGATTATTTTATGCCCAGTATCGACGAGGCAAAACGCATAGCAGAAAAAGTGACACCCGAAGAAATTGCAGACGTTCTTTTGTCCCGAGGAGTGAAAAACGTCGTAATAAAACTCGGAAAAGAAGGCAGTTTCTTGAAAAAATCCAACGACAAGGAAGGCAAGTTCTTCCCGTCGTTCAAAATTGAAAAAGGTGTCGACTCTACGGGCGCGGGCGACAGTTTCTGTTCGGGATTTATCGCCGCTTACGCAAGAGGAATGGAAGCCGAAGAATGTATGCCGATAGCAAACGCATCTGGTGCACTCTGCGTTATGGAAAAAGGCGCGACCGCAGGCACGAAATCATTTGAACATACACTTGAATTTATAAAAGCAAGAAAGGAAAACTAAAATGCTTGTAACTTTGGAAGATATACTAAGCGAAGCAGAAAAAGGAAAATACGCGGTAGGACTTTTCAATATGCTCAATCTTGAGATGGCGAGAGGCATCATAGAAGCGGCAGAGGAAGAGCGTTCACCTCTTATTCTCGGCGTTGCGGAAGTTCATTTGCCGCTTATCCCCTTTGATTACGCAAGTCTTATAATGAATAAAATTGCAAAAGAGGCGAAAGTTCCCGTATGTTTGCACTTTGACCACGGCACAAACTTCGACAAGATAAAACTCGCAATAGATAGCGGTTTCAGTTCCGTTATGTATGACGGTAGCGCATTGCCCTATGAAGAAAACATCAAGAATACGAAGAGAATAAGCGAGATAGCACACAAAAAAGGCGTCAGCGTTGAAGCCGAACTCGGTCACGTTGGCGGCGGCGAAAGCATAGAGGAACTCGACTCCGCAGAAGCACTTTACACGAAACCCGAGCAGGTAAACGACTTCATTGAACGCGCAGACGTTGACGCACTCGCAGTTGCGATTGGTACGGCACACGGACAGTATAAGCGCAAGCCGAAACTCGATATTAACTTGCTTTCTGAAATATACGCCATAAGCGAAAAACCGCTTGTACTCCACGGCGGAAGCGGACTTTCCGACGATGACTTCAGAAACACGATAAACAACGGAATAAGAAAAATAAATATATGTACCGAAATGTGCATTGCCGCAAGAGAAGCGTACCTCAACAGTAAAAATCACGAGATACTCTTCAACGATGCGAAAAACGCGGTAAAAGAAGTAGTAAAAGCGAAAATGAAACTCTTCGGCAGCAGCGGCAGAGTATAAAAAATTATAAGTATATTAAGATAAACGGAGGATAACGATATGGATTTTTTGAGTACAGTAAAGGGCAGTCTTCTCGAAGGATTTTATCCTAAAGGCTGGGACCTTGCGAAAATTGATGAATGTTGCGAAAAGGGTGTTGCGCGCGAGGATTTCTGGCATCCCGATTTCAACCCCGTGGAATGCGAAAATATCTATGAATTCGACACCTATATGGGACACGAAATAGCACTTAGCATTAAGAAAGCGGCAGACAACGGCGAAAAACTCGCGATGATTCTTCCCGTTGGCCCTATGGGTATGTACAAATGGGCGGCATACTTCCTCAACGAGTGGGATGTTGACTGCTCTCACGTATACACTTTCAATATGGACGAATGGTCTGACGCGGACGGAAACACACTTTCAAACGATAATAAGGCATCGTTTGAATACAGTATGAAAGAGGCTTTCTTCAACAAGATTAACAAGACAATTCCCGAATCGCAGAGAAACTTTGCAACAAAAGCAAATCTTCCTACGTATCCCGAAAAAATAGCAAAACTTAAAAAGGAAGGCACGAAACTCGTATTGGTATTCGGTATCGGAAGAATGTGCCATATAGCATTCTGGGAGCCTCAATTCGCAGATGAATTTTCATCAGTTGAAGAGTGGAAGAAACAGTGCTACCGCATAGGTGCAAAACTTCATCCGCTTACAATTGAACAGAACGCTATAACAAGTTTCAAGAGCCGCACAACGCTTGTTCCCTGCAGAGCAAACACAATAGGCCCCGGACTTTTCTTGCAGGCAGATTACATAATAGGCGGCGCAGACGGCGCACTCGGTCGCGGAATGGGTTGGCAGGGAATGAGTTTCCTCACTACCTTGCATTATGGCCCCGATATGAACATCACTTCGACCTTTATGCCTACACTCCCAGGCAAACTTTTCTATCTCAAAGAACTTGCAGGCCCGCTCACCGCTGAATGTAACTAATGAATAAAAGGGGTATTAAAATGAGAGTATTATCAATTATGTGTCACCCTGACGATATGGAATTTCTCTGCGCGGGTACACTCATAAAATACAAAAAGCAAGGCCACGACGTAATAACTTGCCACGCGGCAAACGGAAATATGGGACACATGGTACTTATGCCCGATGAACTCCGCGAAGTAAGAATAAAAGAAGCGCAGAATGCGGCGGCACTCGCAGGATTTGAGTGCATTACCGCAGATTTCGGCGACTTGACGGTAAACAGCGCGAACCTCGACCAGTTGCGCGAGATAACTCGCATTATCCGCTACGCGCAACCCGACGTTATCATCACCCACCACCCCGAAGATTACTGTTCCGACCACGCAGAACTTAGCAAAATTGTTTTCAAAGCATCGTTTGACGCATCTTGCCCCCACTTCTTGCCCGAACTCGGCCCTGCCGCAAAGGTAACACCGCTTTACTATGCTGATACGGGCGAGGGGTTTAACATTCTTCCCACCGAATACGTTGACATAACGGAAGAAATGGAAACGAAGGCAGAAATGCTCGCTTGCCACGAAAGTCAGTTGGTATGGCTTCGCG
>JAZOLR010000142.1:0-1769 GCA_045653255.1 Eubacteriales bacterium
GATACTCTTATCGGAGTATCACGACAGTTCTATTCGCCTCCCGGCGAGTTGTATTGCTACGCAGTGGTATTCGGCTATCGCCGAGTGATATTCGCTACGCGAGTTTTATGGCGAATAGAATATCACTGTGGGGCGAAGCCGAACAATATCACTGCCCGAAGGGCAATATCACTCTTTGCGAAGCAAAGAATATCACTCATAAAAATGCAGAAAAGAGAGAGCCTTACAGAATTGTACTTCCGTATTACTCTCTCTTCTGTTTTTATTGCAAGTTTCGCATTTGTTTAACAAATACATCGGGCTATGCCCATACCCTTATTGAAATTCTCCGATAAGGACTATACCCATTTGAGATGGCGTTTTTGTGTTTTTATCTAAATATCACCCAATTTAACTCTTTATTAACTGTTTTTTTAATCTTTCTACAAAGCAAGCAGATATATATTTTACAATTTACGTGATAGAATAATAGTGAAAAACTATTCGGGTGGTGATAAAGTGAAACAGAGGACTTGGCTTTTGCGGCTTTTCCGCAGGCGTTTTCTTATAGTAATTCTACTAATAGCGCAACTTGCGTTTATTGTTTACTCTGTGGCAGCAAATTCACGTGAGTCGGCAATAATACGCAACATTCTCACGGCAGTGAGTTTTTTCGTCGCTTTGCATATTATGATTTCACGTGACAAGGGCGCATATAAGAACTCGCTTTTGTTTTTAATTTTGACATTTCCTCTTTTTGGCGGATTTTTCTATCTTTTCTACAAAATTCAATTGGGATTTCGCCGTATGCACCGCGCCTTTTTCGATATAGGTGAAGAGACGAAAAAGTATTTTTCACTCCCTCCGAATTCTCTTTGCCGAGCAGTTTCCGATGCAGAAGAATATTCAACGCAGATTAAATATCTGAGCGACTGCGCTAATTTTCCCATATTTTCCGACACGAAAACCGAATACTTCCCTCTCGGCGAGGAAATGTTTTCTGCACTATTGCGAGAAGTGAAAAACGCAAAGAAGTATATTTTTCTTGAATATTTCATTATCCACGTCGGGAAAATGTGGGACGAATTGTACGCATTACTGGAAGAAAAAGCAAACGAGGGTATTGACGTACGAATAATATACGATGACCTCGGCTGTTTTCTTAATCTCCCTATACAGTTGACAAAAAACGCAGAAACAAAAATCAAAAGCGCGCCTTTCAACAAATTCAAGCCGTTTCTGTCGGGCACGCAAAACAACCGCGACCACAGAAAAATCGCGGTAATTGACGGAAAAGTTGCATTTACGGGCGGTATAAACATAGCCGACGAATATATAAACCGCATCGACCGTTTCGGGCATTGGAAAGACACGGGAGTAATGATTTGCGGCAAAGGTGCGTGGAGTTTTACGCTTATGTTTTTGCAGTCTTGGAGTTTTTGCACGAATAAAAAAGAAACACCGAGCGACTACTATCCCGAAGATATGCCGAGTTTTGCGTGTGAGGGATACGTGCTTCCCTATGCGGATTCTCCAACGGATAAAGAAAACGTAGGCGAGCACGTTTACACGCAACTTATAACTTCGGCAAAGAAGTATCTCTATATAACGACGCCGTATCTCATAATTGACGACAGTATGATTTCCGCACTTGCGCTTGCGGCAAAAAGCGGTGTCGACGTGAAAATTATCACTCCGTATAAATACGACAAATTCTGGGTGCACGTCACAACACGCTCGTATTACGCGCCGCTTATTTCGGCTGGGGTGAAAATTTACGAGTATACCCC
>JAZOLR010000143.1:0-5039 GCA_045653255.1 Eubacteriales bacterium
CGGACTTGAAAAAGTTAAAGTAGAAAACGGTATCGCAAGAAAAGAACTTGGACGCGTTAAAGGTTTGTACGGATACATAGTAAAAAATGAAAATGGTACAGAGAAGGTTAAAGTTGTTAAAAACTGCTTTGGTCCTATTAGAAAACGTTGGTATCAAGTTGAGATCGATAAATCGTACTATGCAGGCATGGAAGACATACAGTATGTTCATCGCAGAGGTGAAACCAACTATGCAACGATGTCTTTTGAAGTTTGTGCAGATGAGAGTGACGAAGTTTACGTAGCGTATCTTGAACAAGTAAATACCGACGAAAGATACGGTATGCAGGTAGATACCTTAAACCCAAGAACTTCTAAAATTTTTCTTGAATACGTACACGAGAATTATAAAAAATACGTCGGTAAATATTTTGGGAAAGAAATCCCAGGAATTTTCTTTGACGAGCCGTGGACGGGTGGTTGTTCAAT
Organism: Eubacteriales bacterium; assembly: GCA_045653255.1. Lineage (GTDB taxonomy): Bacteria > Bacillota > Clostridia > Oscillospirales > CAG-272 > UBA1740. Next base: position 469 of record JAZOLR010000143.1, read on the forward strand.
AGCGTACACAGGTAGTTTGCACGAACATTTTTATAAAAAGTTCAGATACCGCATAGACGATAATTTGTATAAACTTTGTGCAGACTATAAAGGTGCACATGAACAGTTTAATAAAGACTATCTTTCAGCGTGTGCCGACCTTTACACGAACAATTTTGTTCGTCCAATTAAAGAATGGTGCAAAAAAAACAACCTATTACTCACGGGGCATTTTCAAGGAGAAGAAAGTCCTTTGTTCCAAGCAAAAGCAGGGCAAGATATTTTTAACAATTGTTCTTTAATGGATGTACCGGGATTTGACGTTATAACAACAAATCTTGGTGGAAGAAAATATCCTCATCTTTTATTAGGAGCAAACATGGTTGCCACGGTTGCTGCTTGGACGGGAAAGAAAACGGTGCTTTCAGAGTGTATGGCTTTATCACCATTCAACTTAAACTATTATGGGGAAAAGCGAATTGCCGATTGGCTGTTTGTAAATGGAATAAACTGGCTAGTGCCACACGCCTTTTATTATGGTTTTTCAACCTTCCAAAAAGGCGAGGCAGGAAAGTCGTATTTTTTTCAAGACGAATATTTTAGTGATTATCCAAGGTTTTCTGGGTACGCCGGTAGGGTTTGTAAACTCTTACATGATTATAAACGCCAAAATAACATTTTATTGTTAGTACCTATAAATTATTTTAGAGAAAACGTTCTTTATACATTAAAAGATGAATCGTGTTTAAGAACCAACGGAATCATTTTATCTTTTATACGTTCAGCGTTGGAGAATCAAGTAGGTTTTGACGCTGTATATGCGGATAAAATTTCGGCTTGCAAGATAAAAAAAGGTAAAGTTCAATTCGGGGATTGTAAATACGACAAGGTATACGTTGTGAATGGTGGAAACGACGAAGAGAAAGTTTACAACCAACTATTGAATAAAGGTGTTAACGTTGTAATGTTAACTGAAAATCAAAACTTAAATTTTGATCCACAATATACACTTGAAAAAGACGTTGACCTTATGGCGTATAAGAAAGTTAATGAAAAAGGCGATTTGATTTTTCTATTTAACAATTCTAACGAATATAGAACTTACAAACTTAAAGTTAATGGATTTTATTATGTCTACGACGGTGAAACGGACGAGAAAAAATTGTTAAAAGCAAGCGACGGTCATGCGGAAATAAGTTTACAAGCATACGGCTCAACGATAATTTTAACCTTTAACAATAAGCAAGATGAGGTGAGTGGATACATAAAAGAACCTCCGATTGCTGAAGACAGACATGAATATCTTAAAAACCCTCAAGTGTTTTATACGCCCAAGGGTACAAAGAACCTGGTTAACGTCTACGATGTGGAAATTGTTGCGGGCGATAAAAAGACTTGTTTCACAGGGGTGAAAAACAAACGGTTGAGAGATATTTATGGAACGCAAAATAAAATATATAACGATAGGTTTGTTATTCCATATTACGACCATGCACCACAAGTTCCAAATATTTATCCAGTACAAGCGACATACTCTACTAAAGTTAAACTAAATAGAGGAGACTATTTGTTGTTTGACGGTGGGACGATTAGTGGAAATTATACGCTTAAATGGAACGGCAAAATAGTGGACAAAACCGAACTAATTAAGAAAAGAGTTTACGATATGTCAAACTTTATTTATCAACCGAACGAAGTGTTAGAAGAAAATATTTTCGAAATTATTCTACACGACGCTGATGAGTTTGATGGTGTTAACGGCGAAATTTATATTATGTAAAAAAGCGCGCAAGCGTTAAAAATAAGGAGAAAAAAAGATGAAAAAAGCAAAAAAACTATTTACAAGGTTACTCGTGTGTGTTTTGTCGATGGCAATGTTATTCAGCGTGACTGCTTGTAATAACTCGTCGGGCGATAATATTGACCGTGGGAGTGAAACCACCATTAGTATTCGCTCGCATAAAGGCGGATACGGAACTACTTATTTAAACAAATTTAAAGAAAAATTTGAAACTTTATATGCAAAAGAAGGTTACAAGGTTCAAATTTTAACCCCATCTGCTGATATGCAGAGTACGGTTGCTCTTCAAGAAATGTATTCAAAAGACGATTGGGCAGACCTTTATTTTACGGGAGCGTTAACGTCAGAACAAGGTGTTGCAGGTGACTATGGTCAAATTTTTACGGATTTGACTGATCTTGTATGGAACAAGCCTGCTATTGATTTTAACGGCAACCAAGAGAGTAAACCCATCAAGGAAAAACTCAATTCAAACGTTCCTGAAAACATTTATACTTATAACGATAAAGTATATAGCATGCCTTTAGGCGTAAGTCTTGGTGGTATGATAGTTAACATGGAAAAACTTCAAAAGTATGGTTACACAGAACTTCCTAGAACAAGCAACGAACTTTTTGAAATGTTTGAAACTATTTACAAAAACACTTTTGACGCGTCAAGTCCGATGAAACAAGTTTATCCTTTGACTTACTTGGGTACTCAAAACGGATATCACCTTCATATTCAAACCGTTTGGCTTGCGCAATATATGGGTGTTGAAGGTTACGATAGATTTATGGGCTTTACCGATGAGAATGGGGAATGGAGATTAGAAGACGGTTACAAAGCGTACGAAGATCCTGCTCTTGATATTTTAGTGGAAAATCTTTACGAAATGTATGATCCTATGTATGCAGCACCCGGTACTATGAGAAACGATAACTCTGCGGCGCACGCAATGATAATGGCAGAGAATAGCGGTGCAGTATTTATGGCGGAAGGCGATTGGTCGTATAACGAAATTGCTGTTGATTATTCTGAAAAAGTAAATAAAGTTGCGCTTATGAACGCACCTGTTATTAGTGAACTCGGCGTAAAACTTTTTGGAGCAAAAACTGCTTATAACTATTCTGAAGAAAAATGTGAAGAAGTTCTTTCTTGGACTGTTAAACAAATTGATGAAGGTAAAACCGTTGCTCAAATCAAAACCGCGTCTGAAGAAAAAGGATACAACCTTAAAGATGCGGAAATTGAAAGATTGCAAGAAGCAAGAGGCGTTTACTGTGACCGTTCTTTGCAGTCTTCGGGAATAGTTATTTGTGAAAAGTCCACCAAAAAAGATATTGCGGCACTTTTCATTAGAATGTTCTGTAGTGACGACGGTGCTAAACTTTATAACCAAGAAACCAACGGTTATCATGCGTATACTCAGGATTTTTCTAAAATGAAGAGCAACCAGTTCTCACAATCTTACATTAAGATTAGACAAAACGAAAAAGCGCACGGTGTATATCTCACGGTGCGTGAACTTAGACAAAAGATAAGTGCAGGTGTTGGTATTCTTCCCAAAGATTACTTCCTTGCAGAAAAAATAACCTATCAAGCAGTTACTGCATATGATACCAAAACTGGACAAATGCAACCGAATGGAAAAGAAATATATAAAACTTCTGCAGCAGACCTTCTTAAGACTGAAAGAGAATATGCTGCTACCAACTGGGAAAATTGGGTTAAAAACATATCAGCAAACTAATGTTTGGAGAAAATGATGGAACTTATTACTAACAAAAAGAAAAAAGCCATATATTCGGATTTTGAAAAAGCGGATTTTAAGTTTATATACGTTTGTATTTTAATACCCGTATTACAATTTGCGATATTTTGGGGCTACGTTAATTTTGACTCGATACTCTTGGCTTTTCAGACACCAAAGGGTGACTTTACGTTCCAAAACTTTAAAGACGTTTGGACAGCGTTCACAGTAGAAGACATTTATTATGGTTTCAATTTGTTTGAGATGTTAGGTCGATCTCTTACACTTTTTGCAATTGCTAATCTTATTGTTTTTCCAATAAGTCTTTGCGCAACGTACGTTTTGTTTAGAAAAATTTGGGGGCATTACGTGTTCCGTGTAATTTATATGCTTCCTGGTTTAATCGGTGCGGTGACGTGGGTTGCGACTATTAGACAAGTTACCGACTATAATGGTATTGTTGTAACCCTGCTTGAAAACCTTGGCGTAGAGTTTGACTTTATGGTTAATAGGCAAGGTCTATTAGCGAGCGAATCTACTGCATTTCCCACAATAATAGCCGTAATGTTTATTCAAGGTATTTGTGGCGGTAGCGCGGTGCTTACAGGCGCGTTTGCAAGAATTCCTGAAGAAATTTACGAAGTAGGTAAACTTGACGGAATTGGGTTTTGGACTGAGTTTTTCAAGATTGCTGTTCCATGTATTTGGCCAGTAATATCAATGCAATTGACTTTTTCTCTTTGTGGAATATTTATTGCAGAAGGTAATGTATTCTTGTATTCAAATGGAACGGGCGAACCGGGAATGGCAACGATAGGCTATTATTTAACGTATTTGGTTTATAAAATATCGCTTGCTGGTGGAAGTGAACTTCCGTATGGTTATCCAGCGGCGCTCGGTATGGTAATTACTGCGGTTACCGTTCCAATTGCGCTTGGCGGAAAGTGGTTGCTTGAAAAGATAACCGAACCCGTTGAATATTAAAGGAGGGCGTTATGAAATCGGTTAAATTACATCAAACGGTGAAAAGCAATATGTTTACCAGATTTATGAAAAAGA
>JAZOLR010000144.1:0-4980 GCA_045653255.1 Eubacteriales bacterium
GCGAGCGACTACGTACGCGCCGCAGAAATAGAAAAACGCAAATCCGCGGCAGAAGAAGAACTTATGGCATTGTACGAAGAAATAATGTAAACAAACATTTACACCCGAGAGTTTTCTCGGGTGTATTTTGTAATATTTGAAGTATTTAACTATCATTCGGCGTTCTTCTTACCTCGCCATCTACCACTATTGCTTCGCCGTTGTACAGCGCATCAAAGCAATCCGTTATTTCGGGCATTTCCACTCTTACGCCGTCAATATGTATAAATCGTGCGTAATCGTAGGTATAACTGTCGAGGCGGCGCATAAAGGCGTCTTCGCTCTGCGCTGCAACGAGATATGTATCGTCTTCGAAACCGACGACGAGCAAAGAATGATAATACCCTACACCGTCGCGTCCGAGTTGTATTACGTCGCCGAGCATTGCCTGATATGCAAGTACCTCTCTGCCATACGGTCCGAGCGAGTTGTTTCCCACGATGAAGTTATAGAAAAATTCAACGCCCGTCCAAGATGCAGTCCGTGCCATATCCGACAGAAAATACCAACCTAAAACGGGGGTAAAATTCATTTGGCAACTTCCTGCGTACACGCATTGCGAGACGAAATTTGTACAATTTCCACCGAGATTTTCGTAATTCGTGAAAAGTGGGTTTCTATCGTTTGCCCAACGCTGCGCGTATGCGAGAGCACGTTCTCTATTGTATTCTTTGATTATAATCATACCTTTCTCCCGACTGTTTTTTATTCAGTATATTCAAAAATGCGAAAAAGTTGATTTTTTTGTGTTTTAGATATTGAAAAATTGCAAAAAATATGATAATATATTCCTATAAATTTTTCTAAATTTGTAATTAAAAATATAAATATAAAGGAGAGACAAAAATGACAAACAAGAGACCGGATTCTATGGCAAGAATTACAACTCCTATTCAGGCTGAAGCATTTATTGCAGAGCAGGTAAAAATCGTACGTGAGCAGGTAGGCGACAAGAAAGTTCTGCTCGCACTCTCCGGCGGTGTAGACAGTTCCGTCGTTGCCGCATTGCTTAACCGCGCAGTTGGCAAGCAGTTGGTTTGCGTTCACGTTAACCACGGACTTATGCGTAAAATTGAAAGCGAAGCAGTAATTGATTTGTTCCGCGGACAACTTGACGTTAACCTCGTTTACGTTGACGCAACAGACAGATTCCTCGATTTGCTCGCAGGTGTTGCAGACCCCGAAAAGAAGCGCAAGATTATCGGTAATGAATTTATAAACGTATTCAATGAAGAAGCGGCAAAACTCGGCGAGACTTTGTTCTTGGCTCAGGGTACTATCTATCCCGACATTATTGAAAGTGACGGAGTTAAAGCACACCACAACGTAGGCGGTCTCCCCGAAGCTATGGTTCTTGAACTCGTTGAGCCTCTCAAGTTCTTGTATAAAGATGAAGTAAGAGTTGTTGGTAGAGCGCTTGGTCTTCCCTCTTCTATGGTTGACCGTCAGCCCTTCCCCGGCCCCGGACTCGGTGTACGTTGCCTCGGCGCAATCACACGTGACAGACTTCACGCACTTCGCGAAGCGGACGCAATTCTCCGCGAAGAATTTGACAACTACGGCCTTGCAGGTAAGGTATGGCAGTACTTCATTTCCGTGCCCGACTTCAAGAGCGTTGGCGTAAAAGACGGCAAGAGATACGAAGGATGGCCCGCTATAATCCGCGCCGTAAATACAGTTGACGCAATGGCTGCAACCATCGAAGAAATCCCCTACGAAGTTCTTCCCAAGATAACCGCAAGAATTACCGCAGAAGTTAACGGTATCAACCGCGTATTGTAGGACTTGACACCCAAACCTGTCGGCACTATTGAGTGGGAATAAGGCATTTGCCTGTGGCAAATGCAATTAAATCCACACTTTCGTGTGGAATAAATCTGCTTCGCAGATGAAGTCCTCGCAAAAGCTCGGATGAAGTCGCTGCGGCGATGGTGGATTTCATTCAACCGAAAACGAGGTTTTCGACTTCATCCGCCCAAGGCGGACTTCATCACAACGTGACTTCATCCTAAAACTTGTTTTAGGACTTCATTAAAGGAGTTTGCTATGAGAGAAAATAAACTTGCAGACTTGTCTATGCTTTTTGCTGTAAATGCTTTGGAATTAGCCAATTCAGTTGAAGGTCATTACTCTCTCAAAAACCAGTTTGAGCGTTCTGCTACCAGCATTGGTGCTAATATTCGAGAGGCAAACTATGCACAAAGCAGAGCAGACTTTCTTTCAAAACTTCAAATCGCCTTGAAAGAATGCTACGAGACAGAATATTGGTTAGAGCTGTTTACAAAAGCAAAGTTAGCTGATGAAGACAAGGTCAAAAAACTTTTGCATGACTGTGGCGAGCTTCGTCGTATGCTTGTTTCATCGGTTACTACGTTAAAGAACAAATAAGGTTTATAAGTGGCTTGGAAGCCTTATTCCAAGCCGCTTTTTGCACATTTGGCAAATTTAAGTGACATCAGTTTGGTGGTATCATTTACAAATGGAATAACAATTTAAAAGGCCGGACTAGGCGCTTTTTATAAGCGGATAGTTCAGCCTATTTTTTATTTAGTTACTTTTGCATTTTACAATCATTTCCGTCACGTTTGTGAGAACGAGTTCGTCTTTTTGGTTGAATACTTCAAAGGAAAGTTCTACTATGCCGTTTTTTTCGTTTCTTTTCGTGAGGTTTGAAACGGTGCAAGTGCTCGTGAGAATATCGTCTGCGAAGACGGGTTTTAACCATTCAATCTTCGTCGACTTGCCTGCGAGTAATTCATCGCCTGCCAAATCTATTTCAAGATATTTTGCCCACACGGACATAAACGACATAACGCCTGGGGCGATAAGTTTTCCGAAAAAGGTTTTCTTTGCGTATTCTTCATCGGTATGAAGCGGAATGGAGTCATACTTTTTTGCAAAATCCACCATATCTTTTTCATTTATAACGGCGGGGTCTATTTTAATTTTTGAGCCGAGTTTGAATTCTTCAAAATACATTTTTACCTCTGTTAACGCAAAAACGCGTATTTATAATATTATTTTGCATCAAAGTCGTTTTCCCATTCATAAGGCAGAAAGATGATTTCGTCAAAACTCAAACTTGAAAGTATTTTTATAGGTCTTCGGTATTTCGTACTCGGGCATAAGAGCAGGACCGCAGGAATTAGAGCCTACACCGCGCATTGCAAGGTCAATACATACGTTGACGAAATTGTTTTCGGGAAGTTCAAAATTGTGAGTAACGTTGCAAAGGTTTTCCGTCGTATAGGGGTTGACCGAGAAGGAAAACGGCTTTTCTGCAGTTACTGCAAATGCGTTATTTATCTCAAGATACTGCGTGTGGAAATGGCTTCCCGATTCTTGAGGACGAATATAGAGGTTTGAGTAGTTTTCCTCTGCTGTGCTTTCATAATAACCGTAGTCGCAAGCAATATGCTTATCAATATAACTTTCGGTCGGGCCATAGCCTACGTAAGAGAAGTTACTGTAGGACTTGTCAACACCGAATTCAATACCGAATCGGGGGAAACTTTCAACATAATCCGCAAGAGTGTATTCAATTTCTGCAACAAGTGCTTTCCCCTCTACCTTGTATGAAAGCGAAAATTCTGCGGCAGGGATAAAACCGTTTGCGGCAAGGACACCTTTCATCTTATAGGAATTTTCCGTCTTTTCGCAAGAGAAGATATGTTGACGGCAACGCTCAAGGTGACACCTATTGCGCCATTTTGACGTCAAGTTGCGGTCGTTGTCGGTGTATCTCAAAACGTTCAAATGAATAGGCGTGAGAAGGATTTCTTTTCCGTCTTTCTTGATTGATGTTATTTTTCCCGTATGCTCTTCAACTTCAATTGAGAGGTCATCTGTCTTGCTTTCAAATTTAGGGATTTCTACTTCTTTTACTTCGGATTTTATTTTTCCGCTATAGACTGCTTTCATTTCAAGTGCGCCCGACTTCAATTTTCTATCGGGGGTGAGCAATCCGTCAATACAGAAGTTTCCGTCGTGCTCTTCTTCGCCGAAGTCTCCGCCGTATAAAAATCCTTTTTCCGTCTTTATTCCGTGGTCCGCCCACTCCCAGACGAAAGCACCCATCAACTGCTCGTTTTCATAAATCAATTTCCAATAATCCGCTATATCTCCGCAGGAATTTCCCATTGCGTGAGTATATTCGCAGAGCACGAAGGGGCGTGTTTCCTCTTCGTTGTCGAGCACCTTCTCGCGAATCGTTTCAATGGAGGGATACATCATACTCGCCATATCTACAAGAGGGGTGTAATAATACTTGCGGTCAGCGTGCTGCAAGCCCTCGTAGTGCACGGGGCGAGTTTTGTCTCTTTCTTTTATATACTTTGCGCCAGACAAAAACGAAGTACCGAATGCGCTCTCGTTTCCAAGCGACCATATAATTACAGAGGTGCGGTTTTTATCCCTCTCAACGAGTGCGTTGTATCTGTCTTCAATTCCGTCGCTGAAGAAGTTATTGTCCGCAAAATCCAACCAAAGAGAATGCTCGTATCTTCCGTCACAGGCACAAGCGCCGTGAGTTTCAAGGTCGGCTTCGTCCATTACGTAGATGCCGTATTTGTCGCAGAGCAAGTAAAACTCGGGGCGATTGGGGTAATGAGAAGTACGCACCGCGTTGACGTTCAACTCTTTCATAAGGCGAATATCCTGCATAATATTGTCAAGGGTTACTGTCGCCGCAGTTTCGCAGTTGAAGTCGTGGCGGTTTACGCCTTTGAGTTTTACGGGCGCGCCGTTTATTTTAAATACGCAACCGTCTATTTTCACTTCTCTGAAACCGATATTTTCATATATCACTTCATTTTGCGCGCTTATTTTCGCTTCATAGAGGAAAGGCGCTTCCGCAGACCAGAGTTTCGCATCTTTTACAACTATTTCCGCGCATTCACCCGCTTTAGCTATATCCTTTTTGCCGTCGAGGACGATTTCTAT
>JAZOLR010000145.1:0-2407 GCA_045653255.1 Eubacteriales bacterium
CGACTTCATAGGGAATGCGGAGATACCTGCCGCGCCTATCATAGGATTGATAAGAGGCTTCTTGAGGATTCTCATAACTACGTTGTAGAGTTTCGCAAAGAGTACACCGCCTGCGGTGTCAACGATGAATGCGATAAGTCCAAGACCCATAATGATAAGGGTTTCAACTGCGAGGAACTGGTCGGCATGCATATTGAACGCAATAGTGATACCGAGGAAAATTGTAACGAGGTTTGCAAGTACCTTCTGCGCGGTCTCGGAAAGAGACTCAAGCACACCGCACTCACGGATAAGGTTACCGAACATAAGGAAGCCGATAAGTGAGCCGGCAGATGGTGCAAAGATACAAGCAACTATAGAAATAATGATGGGGAAAAGAATCTTCGTTCTCTTGGATACGCTGTTCTGCGTATATGCCATACGAATTCTTCTCTCGTTCTTCGTTGTAAGAAGTCTGATTACAGGGGGCTGAATGATAGGAACGAGCGCCATATAGGAATATGCCGCAACGGTAATTGCGCCGATATAGTTCGAGCCGAGTGCGTTTGCAACGACGATTGACGTCGGGCCGTCTGCCGCACCGATGATAGAAATGGAAGCCGCGTCCTTGATTTCGGGGAAGAAAACGGATGCCATACAAAGCGTGAAGAATATACCGAACTGAGCCGCCGCGCCGAATATCATAAGTTTCGGATTGTTGAGCAAAGGACCGAAGTCAATCATTGCACCGATACCGATAAAGAGCAACAAGGGGAAAAGTTCATTCGCGATACCCGCGTTATAAAGTTCGTGCAAGGGTTCTGCAATACCTGCGAACTTTTTAAAACTCATAGCGTCACAACAAGTAACACCCTCTACGAATTCCGCGCCGCAATGTACACAATTGTTTACAATTGTGATAACGCCCGGGAAGTTCATAAGGATTGCGCCGAAGCCTATCGGCAAAAGGAGTGTAGGCTCCATCTCTTTTTTGATAGCGAGATAGATAAGCACGCCGCCTATTATCCACATCAAAATCATTTTCCAATTGCCGTCATCGCCGAAAGCGAGGGCATTGTCAAACAAACTAAGTAATTCTTTCATTCTTTCTTTCCAATCACCTTTCTGAAAATTAACCAAGGAACATTATAACATATTCCTGTAATTTATTCAATAAACAAAGCAAAATTTTTCAAAAAATGCAAACTTTCAACGTTTTTTCGTTTTTTTACTTAACGCCGAGCATTGCCAAACGCATTCTAACAGCGGAAGTCGTTCTTTTGAGTTCTCTTCCTATCTGGTAGTTGTTTTTTCCCTCTTTGTGAAGACGCACAAGCAATTCTTCTTCCTCTTTTTCCCACTTATAAAGACTTCTTTCGGGTGTTCTTTTTTCGCTTGTCTCGTTTTGGAAATCGGCAATCGCGTCTATATTATCTAATATGAACTGCTGCGCCTCGGGCGCAAACATCACGCCTATGCGCTCGCCGTACCCATTAACGTATGACTCTTCGTAAAGTCCCAACGAGCGACCGTCTTCCGTTACTGCATATTTACGGATTTGCGTTTCTTCATCTTTCGTTATATGTCCCGTTTTTATAAGCCATCTGTTGAGGGTAGTCACTTTCAGTTTCTGTCCGTAGTCGCTCAAAACGGAATTTATAAGTTTCGTTATCATACCGCCGTAAACCGCATAACTGTAAGGCTTGAGTTTCATACGGATTTCATCGGTTATTACAATATGATAGGCAAGTCTTTTTTGTTTTTGCGCGGGCTCGGACTCGAACATTTCAATAGGGTACGTGCGCTCGTCAAGTGTTCTTCTCAAAACGTCGGAAACGTAGAAAAGGCAACGTATTATCCTCGGATTGTTGAGAATGCTTTCATCGCTGACAGGAGTATTATCGAGCGGATTTATACCGTTTGCAAGTTTGTCTATATACGACTTTGCATACTCTATTTTTTCATTTTCAGTCATAATTCGGTTCCTTTCCGTAAGTTTCAGTCACTTTTGCCCGTGTATTTAAGAAAACACACGGGCAAATTTTTTATTCCTCGTCTTTCTTTACTACTACTTTTATGCCGAGTTCTTCAAGTTGCTTTTCGTCAACTGTGCCGGGGGCTTTCGACATAAGTTCAGATGCATTCTGCACCTTCGGGAATGCGGTAACGTCGCGGAGATTGTCTGCGCCGCAGATTATCATCGCAAGTCTGTCAAGACCGATACCCATACCGCCGTGAGGCGCTGCGCCGTACTTGTATGCTTCTACGAGGAAGCCGAACTTCGCTTCAATTTCCTCTTCGGTTAGACCGAGAGACTTGAACATTGTCTGCTGGAGTTCGTAGTCTGTGCAACGGATAGATCCGCTTGTAAGCTCCGTTCCGTTAAGCACGAGGTCGTAAGCCATCGCAACAACCTTTTCGGGCGCGG
>JAZOLR010000146.1:0-7704 GCA_045653255.1 Eubacteriales bacterium
GATTTCGGATTTGAAATGATAACCCAAGGTAAATTCACTACGTCGCAGATAGATAACTACTCGTGGTCGAAAGAAATGCTCGATCTCCTCTTGGACTTTATCAAAAATGACTCTCGCGGAGAACCCTACCGTGAACTTGATTGGTCGCACGAATACAACCACGCGATAAACGGAGATTCGAACGATACGCAAAGCGCACTTTGATATCTGCCTGGAAATAAAACGCCTTTTATGACTGCAAAACGTTTTGAAAGGCGTTATATATTATACTTGACTTAAACTGAAAAAGGTGATATAATTGTTTCATAAAACAAAAAAACGAAAGGAATATAAATAATGAACGATTGTATCTTTTGTAAAATAGCAGAAGGTGTTATCCCTTCAAGCAAAGTGTATGAAGATGACGTAATGCTCGCATTCCGTGACATAAATCCGCAAGCACCCGTGCACGTTTTGGTTATCCCGAAAACTCATATAGCATCTCTTGACGAAGTTACGGCAGAGAATAGCGATATAGTGAAGAAAATATTTGAGAAAATTCCCGAGATTGCATCTCTTGCAGGTGTCACAAACGGCTATCGCCTTATCTCGAATTGCGGAGAAGATGCTTGCCAAACTGTAAAACATCTCCATTTTCACATTCTCGGCGGTAAAAAAATGACAGAGGATATGGCTTAACTGGTTGTCCCTAATTGTAAATGCGACGACAAACAGATTTGTTCATTTAATTTGATTTAAAATTGTGCATAATTAACAAAAAATCTACGGTGGTATTGTACCTATCGTAGATTTTTCTCTTTATATAGAAAATGTGTTTTACAAATTACATAAAATGTGATAAAATTATGTTGATTTTAAATTTTTAAAATTTGATTTGTTGCTTTTTTGGAACCGCTTTTAAAAAAGTTAAAAATGCGACAAATCGCAAAAAACAAAATGAAAGGATTTAGACTAATGAAATTCAAATCAAAACTCTTTTTGATTGTAATGGCATTTGTTCTTGTTGTTGCTCTTGTGGCTTGTAACAATAATGACAAACCTGAAGTTACAGAAGAACCTTATGTTACAACGACAGAAGCGGCCGTTACAACGACAGAAGCCCCTGCAGTAACGACGACAGAGACGCCCACAGTTACAACGACTGCAGCCCCTGTGGCAACTACCACGAAAGCGCCGGTAGTTACAACAACTGCAGCACCCATTGTTACGACAACGAAAGCCCCCACAACAACAAAGGCAGGCTCTTCCTCCTCTTCGGACCGCCCCGTGGTAATTAATCCCGGTATGCCCTTGGGTCCTGTTATAACAACAAAGGCTCCTGCAACTGCAGCGCCTGTAGTAACAGACGCTCCTGTAGTTACTGATGCGCCTGCTGCAACCACAACAGCGCCCGCTGCAACCACAACAGTGCCTGTTACAACCACAACAGCGCCTGTTACAACCACAAAAGCGCCCGTTACAACCACAAAAGCGCCCGTTACAACCACAAAAGCGCCCGTTACAACCACAACAGCGCCTGTTACAACCACAACAGCGGCCGTTACAACCACAACAGCGGCCGTTACAACCACAACAGCACCCGTTATACCGGCAACACCTACAATCCTTGGTAAACCGGTTGAAGACTTCTCGATAGTTGTTGTAGGAAATAGTGAAACAGATACCGCAAACGGCAATGCATACGATCTGGTTGTTGCAAGAGCACTTGCGGCAGACATCAAGGCGAGTTTGGGATATGATTATGATATAAAGATTGATACGCCCACAAAGGCGGATGCTTATATCAAGATAGATACCGGTGCAAATAACGCCAATGTGTATGAATATACTATCAAGTCGGAAGGTGCAGTTATCACCATTTCTGCAAACAACGTTCAGGCGGCAGCGGAAGCGGCAGCAGTGCTCGTCGCACATCTCGCGGAAGATAAATACCAACTTGAAACAGACAAGATAGATATTTCCGGTAGTATGTATAACTTTAACTATGATGCAATATACGTTTCTGACGGATTGCTTTTCCAGGCTGACTACTTTGGTTCAAAGTCTTCGTTTGGCGCATTTGTCGGAGGAACGTTCGGCAACACCAAGTACTACACAGAAAACGAAACCGCATTTAATAGATTTGGCGTAGGCAAAAATTATCTTGATGACTTTATAGTAAGTTATACGTCTAACGATAAGGGTTACGGAGGTACGATGCCCATCACGGTGCCTTGGAAAACCACCGCTGAGCATGCAGATTATACTGCCGCGCCCGAGTACCATCTGTCACAGACTCAGTATTACTTCTCTAATGGTGTATATGCTAAGCAGACGTTCCCGTCTCGTTGGGGCGATGGACATATAAAACTCGGCTATCATACCACGTATCAATTGTCCAACTTCATTGCCTCGTTCAGAACGACTACCACTAGCGGCTCTGACTCGGTTGTGGTAAACAGTGGCGCTTATACTGTTCAGGTGCTTATGTCCTTGAATAATAGTGAAAAGTTTATCAACTATGAAAACAAAGAATCAACCATAAATGGAAGCGGCGGCGGACAGGTGTTTATGTTTGGTATGCACCGCATAGGCTTTAACAGTAGTAACGGTATGTATGCAAGTTGGCAGAGAAGTAGTGCAAAAGACGGAGATACATACTATATAAATAGCGTATCAACTTCGTACGTTGACAAGACAAACAAGCCCAATGTTTACAATGTAAATGAATATACCATAGCGGTTGACGGCTATCACACTACCGACGCCTTTACCGTAGGTGCTGAAGGCACGGGAACTGAAGCAAAGCCTCTTTATACCAATATCGTTTCCAACACTAAGTTGTATCTTGGATTTAACGTTGCTTCCGCTATTGTAAACGGCAACTCTGCAAACGGTGTATATGCATCTTTTGAGTCTGACGGCCCGTTTGTTACATCTGATGGCAACTTCAAGATAGGCGAAGGCACGGACTCTTACATATATGCAGTTCGCGTATATAACAAGGTTCTTTCTAATGATGAAATTTTACAGAACCACTTCGCAGATCTCGCTAAATACTTCAAACTTGACTTGACATCTTTTGAAGAGTTGTCTGCAAAGAAAAAACTCGCAGTTTACAAGTCGGTTGCAAGTTTTACTGTTGAAAGTGTTCGTGAAGATGTGCAGAAGGTTGTAACCGATGCAATAGATATGGCTATATCCGGAACAATTCAAGTCACGTATATTGTTGACGGAGTTCCCAAAATCACAAAAATTGACGACGGAACAGATTTCTCAATTCCCCCCGTGGCTAAGTACGGGTACATCTTTGACGGTTATTTCACCGCTGGAGTGGACGGAACCCGTGTAACTGACGAGAATGGAAAGAACTACAATGGGTATGAAATTACTGAAGCGATTACCGTATACGCACAGTATGAGGAAATTCCTTACAACGCATTGTACGTCGGCTGGGATTACACAAACAATGCATTTGGTAGCGACGTATTCTACATTCTTGATTTTTACGGTGCTACAAGTGATACCAACAAAACTAATCCTTTGATTCCTTCAGATTCTGGCAATGAAACAAAGTCAGTTTATAACAGATTCACAGCAAAAGCGACAAGTTACGTTAATTTCGTAAGATATTCGAGTAAGGTTGATTCAACCACAGGAAAGTATGTAGGAGGTAAAGGAGGTATTGCTTATATATCTGCGAACACCGACTTCTTTATAACGGACTACTATCTCAGACAAGAAGACCTTCCCGAGTCTGCTAATGGCAAATGGGGAACTAGTGATACTGCTACGATGCTAAACGCAAATAACATAGCAGAGGGAACTTCACTTGACCTTAGCAAATATCCTGAGAGAAAAAAAGCCACAACTCTAGGCGACATTGATATTTATAGTTACAATCATTATAAAAATGATTTGATAAAGGACACCGACTACGGACTCAATGAAGACGGAAGCATCAAGTGGTTCCGTGAAGACGGCAGATGGAGAAAGAAACTTTACGTTTCTGAGTATTCTTTCAAGAGTCTCCATCTCGGTGCGAATACACAGTTCTCCATACAAGAATTTAATAGCAATGATGCACTTGAAGACTATTCTGAAAATGGTGGAACTGATAACGGATTCACCATTCAGGCAATTACGTCAAACGTTGCAGGTAGGGGAAACCAGACCTTCTATATGGGAACTAAGGTTAATATCTATACCAATATAAGCGAAAAAGATTCTAATGGTAATGACCGACCCAGCATAGTATTTGATAATATGGGCAAGGTATCTGCAAATGACGATTTTGCTGTGAACAATACCACAGGAGCGAATGAGTTTACGTTCTCTCATACGTTTACAAATGCTTCGAGCACAAACGTTATCGTTTATTCCGGTACTACAAAACTTATAGAGCAGACTTATAACACTGCCGCAACTGCTCTTGATTCCCAATATAAACTTTGCGAAGGTGCAGACACAAAGCTCTTTGCTCTCCGTATATATGACAGAGCACTTACCGCAGCAGAAGTATTACAAAACCACTTTGCTGACCTTATGACGTTCTACGAAATCGACGTAAGAGATTTTGTTGCGGATATCAAGGACGGTGACGTTTCTGCGGCAGAACTTTCTGCAATCTACGCGGCAATGGGTGACCGTGTAACCGTCGATGGCGATAACGAGGAAAAGACTCGTGAGTATTACTTGGTCGTTAACGAATCCGAGTATGCGGCTATGCAGAGTAAAGTAAAGGCAGCATTTGAAGAACTTTACGCAAAGGCAGTTGCGGACACTCTTGTTTCTGCAAACTAATTTTTCAATTATACATAAAAGTATATAATTGAATCAATACCGTAAAAACACCGACTTTTTTCAAATTGTCGGTGTTTTTTTGTTGCATTTGCACAAAAACCAAATGTTTTTTTTGTTGTAGTAATGAGATGTCTTTTTTTGAAATCTATTTACAAAAAAAGAAAAAAATGTTACAATATAGTTAGAATTTTATTTTTTCTGAAAGGAATTAAAACAATGAAAGCAACAAAGATTCTCGTTATGTTGCTCGCTCTCGTTCTCATGTTCGCGCTCGTTGCATGTGGCGGCGAAAAAGAACCCGAAGTTACCGATGATGCAGCAGTAACGACAACAACCGCAGCAGCGGCTACGACAACAAAAACGGCAGCAACCACAACAAAGGCAGCAACAACAACTGCGGCCCCCGCAGTTACAACTGCAGCACCCGTAGTAACAACCACAGCAACTCCCAAAGAAGTTACAAATACTCCCGAAGAGTACAAGTCGCTCTACGTAACAGACGGAAACGTATTCCATCTCAACTTTGCTTATGCTACCCCCGACTCTCCCTCAATCGTCGGCTCATCTAAATATGAGGATGAAAACGCATCCGCACACAACAGATTCCAGGGTGCTTCATCCAATTACACCGATTACCTTTTCAATAGCATGGTGGTTAATCCTGTAAGCGGCGGTACCGCGAAAATTCTCACCCCTTGGTTCTTTGAAGACTGGTATGCTGATTGGACTGTGACAATGGGAAGCGGTAAAGTTGCTGATATGCGCACTGCAGAGCCTGAGGATTACGTATCTACCACAGACTACGAAGGCACTGTAGTTTACATAGTCAATACAAATGTAACAGAGACTGATTTCTACATTCAGGATGGCAGATGGGCAAAGAAGACATACGCTTCCACTTGGGGCAACGGTTATCTCAACCTTGGTGCTAACTCTGCACTCAACTTCTATAATGGATATAAGTTGATAACTGAATCTAGTTTCACTATACAGTTTGTTGCTTCAATGACGGATACTCGTGGATATCTCTCGGCTTATCTTGGAGCGAGAGTTAAACTCACAAACGCTAGCGAAGGCGGAATTGGTATAGAGTATAACAACAAATACTTTGTTGCAGAGGATTCCGAGAACAAGTTTGAGAACTTAGTTATCGGCGGCGATTCCGGACTTTCACTCAACGGTGTAAATGCCTATACGTTTACTTTTGATCGCTCTGATGTATTTGACGGAGATGATACGACGAAAAACGCAATCGTTGGTGCATATATAAATGACGTAAAGGGCGCAGAACAGACTGTAAAGGAAGGCAAACTTGACATTACTAATAAGATATTTGAAAGCGCAAATTCCGATGTATACTCTATCCGTCTCTATAACAGAGTTCTTACAGACGCAGAGGTAGCGCAGAACTATTTCGCGGATCTTGCTATAATACTTCAGCTTGATATCACTGAATATCTTACGCTTGATGACGCGGCAAAAGCAACTGTTCATACAGCGCTTGGCAAATATACGATCGACATTCCTTTTGCCATCGTACAGAAAGCACTCGATGAAGCGGTAGCAGCAGCGAAGTAATTCGAACGGTAAATTCCTATAAATATGTTAAAAAACACCGATAACTATGACTTGTCGGTGTTTTTTGTCGCATTTGCACAAAAAATACATATTTTTTTTGTCAAGGGGAGGACTTTTCATTTTTTGAAATCTATTTACAAAAAACGAAAAAAATGTTATAATGTAACTGGAATTTTATTTTTTTGAAAGGAACCAAAACAATGAAAACAACAAAAATTCTCGTTATGTTGCTTGCTCTTGTTCTCGTGTTCGCGCTCGTTGCTTGCGGCGGCGAAAAAGAACCCGAAGTTACCGATGACGCAACAGTAACAACAACCGCAGCGGCTACGACAACAAAAGCGGCTGCAACTACAACAAAGGCAGCAACTACAACAAAGGCAGCAACTACAACTGCGGCTCCCGTAGTTACAACTGCAGCACCTGCAGCAGCAGAATTCCCCAACACAATAGAAGAGTATAAGTCTCTCTTCGTAGCAGACGCAAACGTTCTTCACCTCAACTTCGCAGAAGCAACCCCCAACTCTCCCGACATCGTCGGTTCTGAAAAGTATGAAGACGAAACCACATCTGCTATAAACAGATTCCAGGGCGCCGCTTCCAACTACACAGACTTCCTCTTCAATTCCGTAGTTGAAAACCCCGTATACGGCGGTACAGCGAAGATTCTTACTCCTTGGTACTTCGAAGACTGGTTTGCAGATTGGACTACAAAGATGACAACGTCTAACGTTGACTACTTGCGCACAGTTGAACCCGAAGAGTATGCAAAAACAGGTGTACAGAGTGGAACAACAATATACGTAGTAAATACTTTTGTTGAAGAAACCGAGTACTACATTGGAAACGGCGTATGGGCAAAGAAGACCTATGCTTCCACCTGGGGCGACGGTTACCTCAACCTCGGTGCTAACACCAACTTACACTTTACAACAGCAGGTAAGTATGCAGCAGAAAACAATGCTGGTTATACCGTTCAGTTCGTAGCACAGAGAGTTGGAACAGGCACTCTTGCTACTTTCCTTGGAAACAGACTTAACTTCACATCTGTTTCCGGTGGTTTTACTATCAATAACGCAAGTGCTGCTTACTATCCGGATTTCCAGTTGGTTACAGTTGATGGCGGAGACCTTAACGCTATAAACGCTTTCACGATTTCTTATGACCGTGCAGATAAGTCTGCAGTTGAAACAAACATATATGTTAACACAGTTCTCGTATCTTCTCAGACAGTAGCAGAGAAGTCTCTTGATGCAATGTGGAAGGTATTTGAGCAGGCTAATGCTAACTTGTATGCAGTTCGCGTTTACGGAAAGGTTCTTACAGCGGAAGAAGTTGCTCAGAACC
>JAZOLR010000147.1:0-4176 GCA_045653255.1 Eubacteriales bacterium
CAAGATATTCGGGGTTTCCGCCGAGCATAATATCCGTACCGCGTCCTGCCATATTCGTCGCGATAGTTACGGCATTCTCTTTACCTGCCTGCGCGATAATATCCGCTTCTTTTTCGTGGTATTTCGCGTTAAGGACTGTGTGAACTATTCCGTTTTCCTTCAAAAGTTTCGAGAGTTCTTCGGATTTGTCAATGGACGACGTACCTATAAGTACGGGTTGCCCTTTTTTATTACATTCTTTTACTTGTTTGAGTATAGCGGCATATTTTGCTCTTTTCGTCGTGAATACCGAGTCGTTGCGGTCTTTGCGTATCATCGGCTTGTTAGTAGGTATCACGATAACGTCAAGCGCGTATATCTCGCGGAATTCGCTTTCTTCTGTGAGCGCAGTACCTGTCATACCCGAGAGTTTACTGTACATTCTGAAGTAATTCTGGAAAGTAATTGTAGCGAGTGTCTTTGACTCGTTTTCAATATTGACGTTTTCTTTCGCCTCTATTGCCTGATGCAAGCCGTCGTTATATCTACGGCCGGGCATAAGTCGTCCTGTAAATTGGTCGACGATTATAACTTGGTCGTCTTTGACGATATATTCTTCGTCGCGGTGCATGATGCCGTGCGCTCTTATCGCTTGATTGATGTGGTGGCGCACCGTTGCGTTTGCTTGTGCCGCTTCTTCGTCGGAGAGGTCAATGCCGAAGTATCTCTCCGCCTTTTCGACACCCTTTTCCGTGAGTGTAACACTCTTTGCCTTTTCGTCAACTATATAGTCTGCGTCAATGTCTTCGTTGTCTTTCTTGTTATCGAGTTCACGTACAACGTGACGGCGGAGCGTGCGCGCGAATTGGTCTGCCTTTTTGTAAAGGTTTGTAATTTCTTCGTCTTCGCTCTGTCCCGATATGATAAGAGGAGTACGCGCTTCATCTATGAGTATGGAGTCCACCTCGTCGACAATTGCAAATGCGTGACCGCGTTGCGCTCTCTGCTCCTTATAAAGAGCCATATTATCACGAAGATAGTCAAATCCGAATTCGTTGTTCGTGCCGTATGTTATATCTGCAATATACGCATTCTTCTTTTCAATCGGGTCTTGTCCTGCGTATACGAGTCCCGTCGTAAGACCGAGAAAACCGTATACCTTTCCCATCTCCTCGCTATCGCGGCGAGCAAGATAGTCGTTAACCGTAACGACGTGTACACCCTTGCCCGAAAGCGCGTTAAGGAAAGCGGGAAGAGTAGCGGCAAGCGTCTTACCTTCACCTGTTCTCATTTCCGCAATTCTTCCTTGATGCAAAACGATACCGCCGATAAGTTGAACACGGAAAGGGCGTTTGCCGAGTACTCTGTCTGCCGCCTCACGCACAAGCGCAAATGCATCAGGAAGAATATCGTCAAGCGTTTCACCGTTAGCAAGTCGGGATTTGAGTATATCGGTTGTCTCTCGCAATTCTGCGTCGGACATAGAAGAATACTTTTCGCCGAGGTCTTCTATCCGGTCTGCAATCTTATTTATGCTTTTCAGTTGTCTTTCGCTGTAAGTTCCGAAAATTTTTGTAATAAGTCCCATAAAAAATGGTTCCTTTCTTCGTTTTTACAAAAAATCCATTATAACACCTACTATTTTACCATAAAGATTCTACATATACTATAAAAAAATGTAAATATTTTGTGTTAAATCTTGTTTTTTTACTTGACTTTATAAATATATGTTATAAAATATAAGTATAAGATAAAAATATACAAGAGAAATTTGCTATGAAAAACATAAACATCGTATTGCATTGCCCCGAAATTCCTCAAAATACGGGAAATATCGCCCGTACGTGCGCCGCAACGGGTGCGGCACTTCATATTATAAAGCCGATGGGCTTTGAAATAGACGACAAAAAACTAAAAAGAGCAGGTCTTGACTATTGGCATCTGCTTGACATAACTTATTACGAAAACGAGGATGAGTTCTTTTCCGTACACGGCGACAAGAAAATCTACTATTTCAGTACGAAAGCGCCTGCCGCCTACACGGATATAAAGTATGAACAACCCGTATTTTTGATGTTTGGACGCGAGAGTGCGGGAATACCCGAAAGGCTTTTGCAGAAAAATCCCGACACCACCGTGCGAATTCCAATGCTTCCCAATCTCCGCAGCCTCAACCTCTCGAATCCCGTGGCTATCGCGCTATATGAAGTGCTAAGACAGAGCAATTTGGATGGACTTTGCGAGCACGGCACACCTACTACGTTTTCGTGGGAAAACTAAAATTAAAGAAAAACCACCCGAAAGGATAAAATTCTTATGTGCGGATTCGTCGGCTTTTGCTCAAAAAGAGAACAAAAACGCGAAATAATAGAAAAAATGGCGTCGCTTATCGTCCACCGCGGACCTGATAGCGACGGTTACTATACAGACAGCGATATAGCGCTCGGCTTTCGCAGATTGAGTATTATCGACCTTGATAGCGGAAGTCAACCTATGCAGAATGAAGACGAAAGCAAAGTCATCACGTTCAACGGGGAAATATATAACTACAAGGACTTGCGAGAACAACTCATCTCTCTCGGCCACGTATTCAAAACGCATTGCGACACGGAAGTAATTCTCCACGGCTACGAAGAATACGGAGAAAAAATTCTCGACCGCCTTCGCGGAATGTTCGCTTTCGTTATCTGGGATAAAAATGAAAAATCCCTTTTCGGCGCGCGTGACTTCTTCGGCATAAAGCCTTTTTACTATACCGTAAGTGACGGCGCAATCGCATTTGCCTCTGAAATAAAGAGCATTCTCGTATATCCCGATTATGAGAAAAAACTCAATAAAAACGCACTTCGCCCATATCTTACCTTGCAGTATAGCGCAACGGAAGAAACCTTTTTTGAAGGTATATACAAACTCCCCCCCGCACACAGTTTCACGTACAAAGACGGTATCTTTGAGACGAAGAGATATTGGGATATCAACTTCCGCGAGATAAACGGAGAAAAAGACGAACTCGCACGCAAGGTTGACGAGTGCATACGCGACTCCGTAAAAGCGCATAAAATCAGCGACGTGCCGATTGGCGCATTTCTTTCAGGCGGTGTTGACTCAAGTTACGTCACGTCTTGTATGATGCCCGAAAAGACTTTTTCCGTCGGCTTCGGTTACGACAACTTTGACGAGACCGCGCAAGCGCGTGAACTTTCCGCAATTCTCGGTATGGAAAACTATTCCCACATAATAACCCCCGATGAATGCTTTGATGCCTTTTCCGATATACAGTATCACATGGACGAGCCTCAGTCGAATCCCTCGTCAGTACCTCTTTACTTCCTTGCGAAACTCGCGCGTGAGCAGGTTACTGTTGTCCTTTCGGGCGAAGGCGCAGACGAAATTTTCGGCGGATACGAGTGGTACGCAGAAACTTCTGCCGAGAAAAAATATAAAAAACTTCCGTCTTTTGTCCGTCGCGCAGCGGCAGGTGTAGTAAAGCACCTTCCTTACTTCCGCGGTCACGACTTTATCTTGAAGTCAAGCGGAAAACCCGAAGACTACTTCGTCGGTCAGGCGAGAGTTTTCTCGGAACTTGAAGCGAAAGAAATACTTCTGCCCGAATACAGAGAGGGAAAAACTCCCCTCGAACTCACCGCGCCTATATATAAAAGAGTGCGCGAAAAAGACGAACTTACGAAAAAACAATACCTCGACCTTTGTATGTGGATGCCCGGAGACATACTGTTAAAAGCCGATAAAATGAGTATGGCACACTCTCTTGAACTCCGTGTACCGTACCTTGACAGGTACGTTATGGCACTTGCCGAAACTCTGCCGAAAAAGAGCAGAGTAGACGGCACACGCACGAAAGTTGCTCTGCGTGACGCGTCCCTTCTTACCGTGCCTGAAGAATGGTCAAACAGACCGAAAAAAGGTTTCCCCGTGCCGATACGCTATTGGTTGAGAGAAGATAAATATTACAACATCGTCAAAGAAGAATTCACTTCAGATAACGCAAAGGAATTTTTCGACACCGACGCGCTTGTGAAAATGCTCGACGGACACAAAGAAGGAAAAGGCAAAAACGCAAGAAAAATATGGACGGTTTACACGTTCCTTGTGTGGTACAGAAGATTTTTCACCGAATTTGATATGATAAAATAAGGATAAAAGCAAAAATGATAGATTTGAAAAACGACCTTGTCC
>JAZOLR010000148.1:0-6111 GCA_045653255.1 Eubacteriales bacterium
TATTGTCAACAAACATAAGACAAATATTTTTGCGCTTGGGTATTGCTTATTTATTTTCTTTATGATATAATTATAAAGTTAAATATTACTTATTTCGTTTATTTTGAGGTTTGTATGCAAGAGAAGATAAATCACGCGGCGTTGCCGTCTTCGGCGGCTCTTGCCTATCTCGGCGACTCGGTACATAGCCTTTACGTACGCGAGGCGGTCGTGAGGACGCATCTGTCGAAATCGAAAGACCTGCATAACGCGGCAAACGCAATGGTCAACGCGGCAAGTCAGGCAGAACTTTTCCGCAAAATTGAAGACATGTTGACAGAGGACGAGCGTGACGTTTTCAGACGCGCGCAAAACTCAAAGCATCTGCAAAAGCCGAAGCACATGAGCATTGTCGACTACCGCATAGCGACGGGTTTTGAAGCACTTATCGGTATGTTGTGGTGGATAGGCGACAAAGAGCGTCTGTATGAACTTCTCGATGCGGCGCACAAAAACGAAAACAATAAGGAAGAATAAAAAACCGAAAGAGGATTTTGATATGATACAGAAGATAAAAGGAACAATGGACATTCTCCCCGACGAGACACCATTATTCAGATACATTGAAGACGTTATGCGTGAAGAGGCGCAGAATTACGGTTTCGGTGAAATCCGCACACCTATGTTTGAAAACACGGAACTTTTCGTCCGCGGTGTCGGTGACACGACAGACGTAGTACAGAAGGAAATGTACACTTTCGTTGATAGAGACGAAAACCGTTCTATTTCGCTTCGTCCCGAGGGTACGGCGGGTGTTGCGCGCGCACTTATCGAGCACGGCAAGTATTCTGACACAATGCCCCAGAAGTATTACTATATTATGAGTTGCTTCCGTCAGGAAGCGCCTCAGGCAGGAAGAAGCGGACTGTTTTTCCAGTTCGGAGCAGAGACTTTCGGCAGCGACTCGCCTTCCGCAGATGCAACTTCGATTGCACTTGCGGCATCGGTACTCCGCAGACTTAAACTCTCAAACGTAAAACTTCACGTAAATTCGATAGGTTGTAAAGAGTGCAGACCTGCATACAAGGACGCACTTGTGAAGTACTTCTCCGCTCACAAGGCAGAGTTGTGCGAGACTTGTAATAAGCGTCTTACTACAAATCCTCTCCGCATTCTCGACTGTAAGAGCGAGATATGCTCGGCTATCGCAAAAGATGCGCCGAAAACGGTAGAACATCTCTGCGAGGGTTGCCGTACACACTTTGACAGTTTGCTCTCACGCCTTGACGCTATGGGAATCGAGTACCAGATAGACACTTCTATCGTTCGCGGACTTGACTACTACACGCGCACGGTATTTGAATTCATAGCAGAGGGTATCGCTGCACAGAGCACAGTTTGCGGCGGCGGCAGATACGACGGACTCGTTGAGTCTCT
This sequence comes from Eubacteriales bacterium, assembly GCA_045653255.1. GTDB lineage: Bacteria > Bacillota > Clostridia > Oscillospirales > CAG-272 > UBA1740. Next base: position 1,417 of record JAZOLR010000148.1, read on the forward strand.
CGGCGGACCTGCGCTTTCGGGGATCGGTTTCGGTATGGGTATAACGAGAGTTATACTTGCCATGAGACAACTCGGCGTTGACAACATTGAAGTTCCTCACCCGAAACTTTATATTGCGGCACTCGGTGAAGCGGCAGGCGTTGAATCCTTGAGAATAACCGAGCGTCTTCGCAAGTCGGGTATATACGCAGAATGCGACACAATGGGCAGAAGCCTCAAGGCGCAGATGAAGTACGCAAACAAACTCGGCGCGGAATACGTGCTTATAATAGGCGATTCCGAAGTTGAAAGCGGAAAGGCTCAACTTCGCAATATGCAAAACGGTGAGCAGACCGAAGTTGAACTCGGCAGTTTCTCATTGTAATATTTATAACAAATTTTGAGTATTTGAATATACCGCAAGTCTGAATTTTCGGAGGTATTATGACAGACAGAACTGAATTTTTACCCGTCAATGCCGACGATATGAAAAAAAGAGGATGGGACTGTGCGGACTTCGTATTTGTGACGGGTGACGCCTACGTGGACCACCCGTCATTTGCCGTTTCTATACTTTCCCGTTTCCTTGAAAGCAACGGTTTTCGTGTGGCGGTACTTTCACAACCCGATTACAAGTCCTGCGATGACTTCCGCCGTTTCGGCAGACCGAGACTCGGATTTCTCGTTTCGTCGGGTAATATTGACTCTATGGTAGCGCATTACACGGTAGGAAAGAAAAAACGCACGACCGACTATTATTCCCCCGGCGGAGTTATGGGCAAACGCCCTGACCGCGCGGTTATCGTATACTGCAACCGCATACGCGAGGCATACGGTGACGTGCCGATAATTATAGGCGGACTTGAAGCATCGCTTCGCCGTTTCGCACATTACGATTATTGGGACGATAAAATGAGGCGCAGTATTCTTGTAGACAGCCGCGCCGACCTACTCGCTTACGGAATGGGCGAAAATATACTTTTGCGAATAGCGCAACTTCTCGACCGCGGAGTGCCGATAAAGAAGATACGCGACGTGCGCGGATGCGTTTACCTTGCTCAAAGAGATGAAAAGGTGCATTTCGACTTTATAGAAACTTACGACTACGATGAGTTAAAGGCGGACAAACTCGCTTATGCAAGGGCGTTTGCCATACAGTATAAAAATACGGACTCCGTGCGAGGAAAGGCGGTCGTCGAGTATTACGGCGACAAAAAACTCGTTCAAAATCCGCCTATGCCGCCGCTTGAACGCGAGGAACTTGACCGCGTTTACTCACTTCCCTACGCAAGAGATTATCACCCCGACTACGAAGCCGAGGGCGGTGTACCTGCTATCACGGAAGTCAAGTTTTCCATAACGCACAACCGCGGTTGCTTCGGTGCTTGTAACTTCTGCGCTATTGCATTCCATCAAGGGCGCGAGGTTCGTTCAAGAAGCGAAGAAAGCATTCTCACGGAAGCAAAAAAGATAACCGCACTCCCCGACTTCAAGGGATATATACACGACGTGGGCGGCCCTACGGCGAATTTCCGTTATCCGTCCTGCGACCAACAAAAAAAGACAGGAGTATGTCCCGACAGAAAATGTCTCTCACCCACGCCTTGCAAGAACTTGAAGATTGACCATACGGAATATATGCGTATTCTTGAAAAGTTAGAGGCTATCCCGAAAGTGAAGAAAGTTTTCGTGCGCTCGGGAATACGCTTTGACTATCTCGTTTACGACAAAGATGACGGATTTTTCCGTCAACTCGTCTCGCGTCACGTGAGCGGACAGTTGAAAGTTGCGCCTGAACATTGTTCTGACAACGTGCTTTCGGTAATGGGAAAACCGAGAATTTCCGTATATGAGAAATTCAAAGAGAAATACTTCAAACTCTGCCGTGAAATCGGTCTTGAACAGTATCTCGTTCCGTATCTTATGTCGAGCCATCCGGGGTCTACTATGAACGATGCGGTGGAAATGGCACTTTGCCTCAAAAAGTGGAAACTATCCCCTGAACAAGTGCAGGACTTCTACCCTACCCCGGGAACGATTTCAACGGTGATTTACTACACGGGAATTCACCCGATGACAGAAAAACCCGTATACGTATGCCGTGATTACAAGGAAAAGCAGATGCAGAGAGCACTTCTGCAGTATGCCAATCCGAAAAATTACGACCTTGTACACGAGGCACTCATTCGCGCAAACAGACGCGACCTTATAGGAAACGGCGAGGGTTGTCTCATAAAAGAGCGAAAAACTTCCGCACAAAGCGCGATAAAGAAATCGGGCGCAAGACCGCAAAACAACGCAAAACAAAGCAAAAATGCAAACAACAGTTTGCAAAAGAATAATAAAAAGTTGTCAAACACTGCAAAGAAGGCGAAAGGCTGGGCAACGGCAAAGCCTAAAATTAAAGGAAAGCATAAATAAAAAGTCTCTCTTTGCCATAAAGAAAGAAAACGCAGATGACACTCACGCGGGTATCATCTGCGTTTTTTTAATATTGTACTCTTAAAACGTTTGTCGTATCAACTGTGACGGAGATTTCTTTTATTTCGTAGTTGTCGCCGATAGATACGTTTATGCGAAGTCTGTGCTTCTCCGCTACTATTGTATCGTTTGAAGATTTTACTATTTTGAATTTATACTTTTCAAGTTGTTTGTAGGCTATGCTGTCGTCATCGCCTATTTTTATGCCAAGTATGTTTGCGTCGGTGTTAGTTTCTTTCAAGCAGATGCCTGTAATTTTGGATTTTCCTATCGAGGCATCGGGGAAAGACGAAGTTTTCACTTCTGCGCCTTTTTTATCGTTTCTATACATACTGAAACCGAAAAATCCGTCGTTGTATTCTTTATATCCGTCGGGAATTTCTTCATACGAAGCGCAGAGGGGTATATCAAGGGTTGAATTTTTGTTTAGCGTTACGATATCGAAAAATGAAGTCAGGCGAAGGCAAAGCACAAACATAAGGATAAAAAGCAACAAAACCACTATTGCCGTTGTTTTGACCTTGTTTAAAAATGCCTTTATTTTCATATCGTTTTTCCTTTCGTTTTATCTTTTATTTGAGATAAGCGGTTACGTCGGGAATTTTTTCGGCTATTGCTCGGTTTTTGAACTGTTTTTGCTCGGTTACGTCGGCGAGAATGCTAATGAAGTTTGGAATTGTTATTTCTTCATCTTCGCTCTCGATTTCAACCTCGAGGATGGCGACTTTATCCCAGAAAGGATAGACGTCTATTTCTATCACTCTTTTCCCGTATGGGAAAGAATAGCGCAATTTTTCCACCGTTGACAAGGCAGGATTTCTTTTTTTGAGAAGTGACGTGTATTCGTCTTTTTCTATTACGCGCTCGTTTTCTATGCAAGTAAGAGACGAAAGGCGGTGTTTTTCTGTGTGGGTATAACGGCAAAGGTCAGAGTTTTCACGTTTTCTCACTCTTGCGGTGACACCATTTTCAGAGAGAAGATAGGTCTGCTCTATTTTATCGCAGACGCAGGACGGTTGCGAGAGCAAGAGTTCTCTTTTTGGCATTTTTATCAGATATTTTCTTTCTATCTCAAGACCTTTATTCATAAAAACCTCTTATTTAAGTTTAAATCTTGCTTTACTCTTTTCCCAAAAACTTTGCAATTGTGTTTTGTGGTGGCAGAGTTTTTCTTCACAGTTTTTGCAAGACAGACAAGCATTTGTTTTTTCGGAAAAACGCTCGGGGCGTTTGAATACGGTTATTTCCCATCGCAAAAGCAAAAGTAACGACAAGAAAAGAAGGCTCTGTGCGTAGATACTGTTGACGAAAATCAAGGGGGTAAACATCATAGCAAAGTCCCAATTGTAAATTCGGCAGACGGTGCAACATCTGTTCTTCATAATCCAAGTTTGGAAAGGGCAGAAAAACAGTATGCATATCATATCGCACACGCCGTAAGCAAGGCTTATAAGCACGAGAATTCCCGTATCGATAACAGAAAGATAGTATAAAGCGGCAAATATGCCGTTTAAAAGAAGCCACACAACAGCGACCAGAAGTGTACTGCGCCAAGTGCCGAGTTTTATTTCTTTTTGCTCTGTTTCCTTGAAGTTTCGTGAAAACTGCTTTTGGCAACCCATACTTTCAAGTCTTGAAGGGAAAAAGCGACAAGCCATTTCGACAACGTAGACAATCCAGACAATAGCGAGAAGCCAATGCCCGTGCTCATATCCGTCAAGGATGTCGCCCGTGTTATTCGCTTTGCTTGTGATATAGATAGTTGCCGCGAGCAAAAGCAAGAGTGAGCGATACACTAACTTGACGTAGTGAAGTGCACAAATCGCGGTAAGTTTTCGTTTTTTTGCGTTCATAACGTTTCCAATCTAAAAATGATATAACAATTTATTTTATTATATTACCGCAAAAAAATCAATACGTGAAGTGTAAACTTTTACATTAAATTCGTATATAGCGGATTTTTATTCCGTTTTTTCGGCGGCAGCGCTGTAAAAGAAGACGAGCCCTGCGCTTATCAAAGCACCGCCGACAATGTCGGAAAGCCAATGCACACCCGAAATAAGCCTTCCCACCACCATAAACAATGCAAAAAGAAAAAGAACGAGTGTCAATATATAGTTTGCAATTTTGTTTTTTACGCGGAATTTCACTTGCATTACTGCCGTCGGAATGACGCACAATACAAGCATAGTAGTAGATGACGGATATGATGCTTCAAGATAACCGTTTATGAGC
>JAZOLR010000149.1:0-2366 GCA_045653255.1 Eubacteriales bacterium
ATTCGGAGAGTTGACCTTCATAGAACGGAACATATACATTATGAATACTTTTCCTTTTCTGCCGAGGCGTCCTGCGTTATAAAATACAGGACCGCGGTCGGTAAGCCATATAATAGGCGCTACAACAAGGAAAACGAGAAAAACAAACGGAAGTGCCATAAGGCTAACGAGTATGTCAAAAAAGCGTTTAAAGAAATGTTTATACATTTTTACACCTCAAAATCAGATATATTCGCGAAGAATTTTTACGTAATTGTCTGCAACGTAGTCCACTTCTTCGTCTGAAAGACGGGTGTGGAGAGGCAGAGATATTTCGTTTGCAAAGTGGGCATAGGCATTGGGGTAATCGGATATATCAAAGCCGAGTTTTTTGTATGCCGTATGCATTGGCAGGGGTTTGTAATGCACGTTGCATGCGATTCCCACTTCTGCCATTTTTATGATTATCTCGCTTCTCTGCTCCGCTGTGATATTCGGCACACGAGAGAGATAGAGATGTCCTGACGAGGTGTGTGTATCCGTATAGTGTGAAAGGGTTTCAACGCCGAGGGGACGAAGTTTTTCGTCATAGCGTTTGACTATCTCTTCGCGGCGGCGGAGCATATCGGGATATCGCTTCATTTGCGCAAGGCCAATCGCTGCAGCAACGTCTGTCATATTGCACTTATACCACGTGCCGATAATGTCGTATTCCCATGCGCCGAGTTTGGTTTTTGCGAGGGCGTCTTTCGACTGACCGTGGAGCGAAAGAAACTGCATCTGACGGTATACATCGTCGTTTGAAATACCTTCTATGTTGCGCCAAGTAAGAGCACCGCCTTCCGCGGTCGTGAAATTTTTCACCGCGTGGAAAGAAAACGACGAGAAGTCGGCGATATTACCTGCCATTACTCCCTTACGGCTTGCGCCGAATGCGTGCGCGGTATCCGCCATAACAGCAATTCTACCGAGTGCACGTTGAATATCGTTTTTTGGAGTATAGAGTTTTTTCTTTGCCTCTACTATCTCGTAAATTTTATCGTAATCGCAAGGCACACCGCCAAGGTCGACGGGTATAATAGCCTTCGTCTTTTCGGTTATAGCCGCGGCAAGTTTTTCATAGTCCATCTCAAAACTGTCTACTTGAGTATCTACGAGAACTACTTTTGCACCGACGTGACAAATAACCGACGCGGATGCCGTGTATGTATAAGCACTCGTTATAACCTCATCACCTTCTCCTATACCGAGAAGGCGGAGTGCCATTTCGGCGCAGGCGGTCTGTGAATTGAGGCAGACGCACTTCTCGGTTCCGATATAAGCGGCAATCTGACGTTCAAGTTCTTTTGTGCGCGGGCCTGTGGTTATCCAACCCGAGCGTAACGCTTCGGCAACTTCTTGTATTTCAAGTTCGGAAATGTCGGGGGGAGAAAATGGAATATTCATACCGTAAACCTCTTATTTAGTTTCGTTGGGACTGCATTTTTCTTCTAAAATAATATATAAATATATAACTAACGTTAGCATTATACCATATAAAGCGGCGCAAGTCAAGGGGAAGATTGCGGTTTTGGGGATTAAATGAGTAAAAAATACAAAAACGCCGTTTTCTGCGGGCAAAACGGCGTTTTTGGAAGTGAAAATATCGGAATGTAAATTAACCGTCAGGTAGGTTTTTTTAGGAGTGATTTTGACAACAAAATTTGTCAAAAAAGCAAACTTTTATTTACCGAATTCGGTTTATGACTTTGTGTTTTGGGTTGATTTTCTGGGGTATTTCGGGTTCGATTTTGGGTGTTTTTGGTGCAGTATTGGGTGTTTTTTCGGTTTTCGGGGGCTGCGTTTTGGGGGTTAATTTTGTTCTGCGAGGGCAGAAAAGAGGGCATGGCAACCGTCGCAGATGTCACGGTAGGCGATGTCAAAGCGAGAGGAATACCACGGGTCTGCGACGTCGCCGCCGCGGGTAGTACAGTCCATCAATTTGCGGATTTTGCCCTGCGGATCACTGCCGAGTATTCGGTGCATATTACGGATATTGGCGGAGTCCATACCGATAAAGAGGTCGTATTTATCGTAGTCGGATTTTTGGAGTTGTACGGCGCGTTTGCCATCGCAGGATATGCCGTGACGTTCAAGTTCGGCTTTTGCAGGCGGATATACAGGATTTCCTATGCCGTTCCATATTTCTTCTGTGCTCGTCGCGCTTGAAGAAATTACAAACTTTTGTTTACATTTTGATTTTGCAACAATATCTTTCATCACAAATTCGGCAGTTGGACTTCTGCAAATGTTGCCGTGACAAACGAACATTATTCTGATTTCTTTATTATTTTCCATATTAGCGTATATATCAATATTTACAATGTTGTTTTGCCTTGTTTTTCACT
>JAZOLR010000150.1:0-5205 GCA_045653255.1 Eubacteriales bacterium
GCCGAGGAGTCCATTGACGATATTCGCGCAATTCTTGAGGGTACCGATATGGTATTCATCACCGCAGGTATGGGCGGCGGAACCGGAACCGGTGCTGCTCCTGTTGTTGCGCGCGCTGCAAGAGAGATGGATATTCTCACAGTTGGTATCGTAACCAAGCCTTTCGCGTTTGAGGGCAAGAAGAGATATGAGCAGGCAGAAGCAGGTATTGCTGAACTGGCTCAATACGTTGACTCTCTCATCGTTATTCCCAACGAGAGACTGAAGCAGGTTTCTAACAACAAGCTGACCCTTTCCAATGCTTTCGGTATTGCCGATGACGTTCTCCGTCGTGGCGTACAAAGCATCTCGGGTCTTATCAATATTCCCAGCTTTATCAACCTTGACTTTGCTGACGTTACAAGCGTTATGGCAAACGCAGGCTATGCTCACATGGGCGTAGGTTCTGCTTCCGGTAAGGATAAGGCAGAAGAAGCTGCAAGAGAAGCTATCTCCAGCCCTCTGCTCGAAACTTCCATCAAGGGTGCAAAGGGTATCCTTATCAGCATCAAGGCTTCTCCCGATATCGGACTTGACGAAATCACTCAGGCTTCTACTCTTATCGCAGAGGAAGCACATCCCGATGCAAACATCATCTGGGGCGCGGCATTCGATCCTGAACTCAACGACCAGATGCACGTAACAATTATCGCAACCGGTTTTGAAAGCGGAAAGAAAAATATTACTCCCGAAGCAGTAAAAGCCGATCCCGTTGTAGAAATCAAAGAACCTACTATCGAAGTTGCTAAACCGAAGACTACTTATGCAAACGACGATATTCTCGGCGATTTGTTCAGTATGATAAACAAGAGATAATTTGATTTATATAATAAAAACATAACCGTCTGCCGAATGGCAGGCGGTTATGTTTTTGTTCTTTTGTTTGGGAATAATCAAGATTATTTGATTACGTAGTGTGCAGGAAGACCTGATACGTACTTGACTTTTGTTTCTCCTTCAATGAGGGGGAGAATGTAGTCAAGGCATTCGTCCGTTACGTTGTTCTCTTCTGCGTTTATAAATTCGTCGGGAACGTATTTTATTTTATTCGCTATGCCGTATATTGCGGAACTTGTGACACTCGAAGTATAAGCGCCAGATTTCGTTTCTTTTCTTTCAATACACATCATAACTTCGGATTTACCTGATATAGCCGCTTTTACTGCTGCTTGTCCTACTTTTACAGATTCTTTTATATCTGTTGCCGACGCGATATGAGCGGCACATCTCTGAGGAAGGTTGAGTTCTACGGAACGGACTTTGCATCCTATTTCGGCTTTTACTGCGAGTTCAAGCGCTTTGCCCGTACCTGCAAGGTATTTGTGACCGAATGCATCGACGCTTCCGCTCTGTGTACCCTCGCCAACGTATCTGCCGTCTGCGAAGCGGACACCTTCAGAAACTGCGATAACTACGTTCGGGTGGCGTTCAAGACATTTGCGTACGTCTGCAAAAAACTTGTCAAGGTCAAAGACACGCTCGGGAAGATAAACGAGGTCAGGACCTTCACCCCACACTTTTCTCGGCAATGCGGCGGATGCGGTGAGCCATCCTGCGTCTCTGCCCATTACTTCAACTATGGTAACTGCTTTCACGGTATAAACCGCGCAGTCGCGGATTATTTCCTGTATTGTCGTTGCGATATATTTTGCGGCAGAGCCGAAGCCGGGGGTATGGTCTGTACCTACAAGGTCGTTGTCAATAGTTTTCGGTACTCCTACTACGCGCATTTCGTAATCGTGGTTTTTCGTATATGCGGAAAGTTTTGCAACCGTGTCCATAGAGTCGTTTCCGCCTATATAGAAGAAGTATCTTATATTGTACTTTTTGAATATTGAGAGGAGTTTTTCGTAAACTTCGTCATTTTCGCCGACGGGGGGAAGTTTCTTGCGGCAAGAGCCGAGAGCGGCTGCCGGTGTGTTTTCAAGCAAGGTGAGATTTTTCTCGTCGGAAAACTCGCAACACAAGTCTACTATGCGTTCTTCGAGCATTCCTTCAATGCCGTTTCTCATTCCGTATACTGTATCTATTATACCGTCCTTTTTCGCTTTCATCACTCCGCGAATTACTCCCGAAAGTGTTGCGTTTATAGCAGAGGTCGGTCCGCCCGACTGACCTACAACGGCATTTCCCTTTAAATATCCCATATATTTTTCCTTCCGTTAAATTTTTATATGTTTTTTATTTTACACTTCAGTATAACATTTTTGAATATTATTGTCAATCAAGAGAGCAAGGTTTTTTCGTCAAAGACGTAGTTTTTGTTACAGAAACGGCAACGCACTTCAAGTTCACGCGGTTTTCCCTCTTCTTCTTGCTCTTTAAGCATTGATTTTATTTCTTTTTCGCCGAGGGATTTTATGCTAGTAAGAAAGCGTTTCGCATCGCAGTCGCACTTATACTCTACTTCAAGTTCATCAAATATATCGTATTCTATATCACGCATAGCGATGTCTGCTATTTCTTTGTTTGAAAGTCCGTCTCTGAAGTAGCGCGAGATATTCACAAGGTCAGATGCGTTCCTTTCAATGAGGTCTATTATTGCGTTATCGGCAAACGGCAAAAGTTGTATAAGCACTCCGCCTGCGGCAAGGCAGGAATAGTCAACGTCAACAAGCACACCGAGTGAGCAAAGGGTGGGTATCTGCTCACTTTCGGCAAAGTACGCGGTTATGTCTTCCGCTATCTCGCCCGTCTGAAGTTCAATTGTGCCCGTGTGGGGCTCGCCCGTACCGTCTTCGCGGATAACGTACATAGAGCCGCCGCCGATAGCGCCGCCGACGTCAAGTTTTCCGTTCGGCTTCTTTTCGGGGTTTGCAAGCGGATTTTCTATATATGCTTTTACGTTTCCGTAATAGTCTCCGACGGCGATAAGTTTGCCTATTTCACCGAGGGAGTTTATTCCTACTGTTATTCTATTATTCTTTTCGCCCATAAGACTGCCCATCATTGAAGTGGCGGAGATAAGTCTGCCGAGGGCGGCGGTTGACGTGGGGGCGGTATTGTGTATTTTCGCCGCTTCGTTTACTATATTTTTTGAATTTATGACGAGAATTCTCGCACTTCCGTCACTCGTCATTGCTCTTAAAATCGTTGATTTTTCCATTGTTTTTCCTCTTATTTCTTCGCTTTTGCTATTACGTATATTCTTTCGTCTTCTTCTCTTGCGGGTGAGAAGTCAAGGTCTCCGTAAATGCCTATGAGTTCAAATCCCGTTTTCGCGAGAAGATTTTTTACAGTTCTTTCGGTGTACATTCTTTCGCTTTGATATTCGTCTGTGCGTGTATATCTGCCGTCTTCATCTTCTGAAAAGAGAGAAATATAGAAATCACAGATATGATTTTTTTCGTTGTAGAAATTCTGCCATACGCACATTATTCCGTCTTCTTCAAGCACGAAGGAATTATCTGCGTAAATATTTTCAAACTTGTATTTACTGTTGAGGTCAAATATAAAAATTCCGTCGGGGACGAGGTAGTTACGTACAAGGGAAAGGCATTTTTCAAAGTCTTTTGTATTTGTCAGGTGATTAAGGCAGTCAAGACAAGAAACGGTTGCTTCTACCGTGCCGTAGAGTTCAAACTCACGCATATCCTGACACAACCACAAAAGTTTATCCGAAAGTCCTTCGTCTTCGCCTGCCTGACGCGCGACAGATAGCATTTCCGACGAGATGTCGACGCCTATCATATCGTAACCGCGGCGGCAAAGTTCAAGCGTCATACTGCCCGTACCGCAACCGAGGTCAAGCACGTCTTTCACTTCTCCGTCAAAATAGAGAGAAAACGCGCGTTGAAAGAAGTCTGCCCACCGAGAATAGTCTACGTCGGTTTGTAATTTATCGTAGAAGGGGGCAAGTGCTCCGTAAATTCCTTCACTCATATTTTTACCTCACTTTATTTTTTTGAGGACGGTTATATAACCGTTTCCGTTTTTGAGACTTCTGCTTACGCGGCTTATCGTCGCGGTGGAAAGTCCCGTTTCTGCTACTACGTCGGCATATTGTGCTCCGAGAGATAGCATTTTTGCCGCACGAAGACGGCGAGACATTTCTTCTATTTCCGCAGGGGAACAAAGGTCACAAAGAAACGCTTTACATTCTTCTTTGTCGGACAATGCCAAGAATGCGTCTATTAAAAAGTTCTCGTCGTATTTTCTTGCGTTATCCATTTTATTCTCCTTGACCGAAATATTTGTGAACTTCGTCGGGTGAAAGTCTATCTGTGGCAAACGCACGGCGAAGAAGTCCTGCGGGGATATAGGGGTCGTATTTGTCAAACGAGGGGTGCTCTGCTTCACCGACAAGGTCGAGCGCGTTTATTTCGCCGTTATCTACGGCAAGTTGAATTTCACGCAGAAGTTTTTTGTCGTTTTTCTCTTGTGATTTGAACGTTATATAGCAACAGCCTTCGCTTTGAATATCGCTTATGCCAAATCTTGCCGCATTATATGCAAGGAAACGGCGGAGTGTACGGAATGCGCGAGTGCCAAGCCACGGGAAAAGGCACTTACTGCTTCCGCCTATTCCGACGAGCATCGTTTTATCCATTCCCGTTGCGCGCGCCGTGTGTCGAGCGACGGAGAGGCGTTTTTTAGCGTTTTCCATAAGGTAGGGATATTCTTCATCTGATAGGAGTATTTCACGCATTTTTTTGAGAATTCTCGTGTGTACTTCTCCGCTATCCCCAGGCCATGCGACCTGCATTTTTCCTTCCACACCTTTTACGAATATCAAGCGGTGAGGAAGGTCGGTTTCTATTACTTCCCACACCCTGCCTGCAAGCGCAAATCTCTCACCGACCGGTGGCGAAGAGGTTATCGTACCTATTTCGTCTGCATCGCATCTGACGGTGAAGTCCTCGCTATCCTTGAATACTGCGTAGAATTTGAAACTGTTTATTATTCTCTCACCTGCAAGACCGATAATAAGTCCGCCTTCCTCGGTGAGTTCAATATAATCGTTATTTACCATCGAGACTATAAGTTCGCGGTAATCGTTTTTGTCAATGGTTCTGAAAGGCGGCAAGGAAAGACCGCGCTCTGCGAGATTTTTCGCTGTGAGTTCGCCCGATGCCGCAAGTATACTGAGCGTTTGGTGAAAAAGAAGGCTAAGGGGCATTTTCTTTTCTGTCGGCGGCTCTATAAAGCGTTCGGTTTTATAGAGTT
>JAZOLR010000151.1:0-1610 GCA_045653255.1 Eubacteriales bacterium
CGTAGGGACCGACTTTTTCTATCGGAATCACCTTCTGCCCTGTTATAACTCCTTCTTTTTCGCTGATTATGAAACTGTTTCGAACTTGGCGGCTATGGAATTCTTTTATATTTTCTGCCGCTTCTTTGATGATTTCAACGAATTCGGGATCTACTGTTGCGAACGCTTGTTCAATTTCTTCGGCGGAAACTTCCAAAGACGTGAGTTTCGCTTTATCGAATTTTTCGCAATATTCAAAGAGTGCTTTGTCTTTGTTGTTTATTACGTTTGCTATTATTTCGGAGACTATTCCTTCCACGTTTGAGGCAATGTTATCGCGAGCGAAAATCTCGCTGTTTTTAACTTCTCCGTACTTATATATCTTTATCATTTTACACCTTTTTTATCACTTGCCTTCTTCAAGTTGACTTGCAATTGAAGCGGCGATGTTCTCTATTTGTTCTGTCTTGAATTTGAAACTTGATTTGTTTGCTATGAGTCTTGCGCTTATCGGCACCACGGTTTCTATTACTTCGAGGTCATTTTCTTTCAAGGTTGTACCTGTCTCGACTATATCCACTATTACGTCGGAAAGTCCGAGAATCGGCGCAATTTCAATCGAGCCGTTGAGTTTTATTATATCGATTTCACGGCATTTTGAGGAGTAAAAGCGTTTCGCTATATTTACAAATTTTGTCGCTACCCTCAAAGTGCGTTGATTGTCATCGTGGAAGCCCTTTTTTGCGGCTACTGCCATTCTGCATTTTCCAATATCAAGGTCCAAAAGTTCGTAAACGTCGGGGGAATATTCTAAAAGAATATCCTTTCCTGCGACACCTATATCGGCAGCGCCGCGTTCTACGTATATTGAAACGTCAGAAGGCTTCACCCAGAAATAGCGTACGCCTTTTTCTTCGTTTTCGAAAATCAATTTTCTGCTATTTTCTTTGATTTGCGCACAGTCATAACCTGCTTTTTCAAACATATCATAGACTTTCTCACCGAGGCGGCCTTTGGGCAATGCAACGTTTATCATATCAGTTAGCCTCCTTTGCGAGATCTATGAGAGTTTTATAGCGGAGTTTTTCAGGAATGCTCTTTTGCGAGCATACGCTACTTCCCTTTGAAACGAGGTCGGAAACGTACTCTGCCACTTTTTCTGTCGGAGTACCGTTATTGTAAAGAAGCAACACGTCAACGTCGTATTCTTTCTTTTCTTTATCCATTCCTTCGAGAAGGTCAAGGTAAAGAGCAAATCCGATAGCGCCTGCGTTTTTCCCCATCTTTTCCATAAGCGAATCGTATCTACCGCCTGAAAGCACGCCCTCCGGGATATCGGCGATAAATCCGCGGAAAACTATTCCGTTGTAGTAATTCATATCGTTGACAACAGAAAAGTCAAATCTGATGCGTGAGTAAAAATCAGTATTACGGAGTAATTTGCAAAGCGAACGAAGTTCGTCAAGTGCTTCTCTTGACGTTGCGCCGGTGCAAAGTTCGTCAAGTTTTTCCATTACGGAGTCAACGGGGCCATAGAGAGAAACGAGCGAAAGTATCTTCTCTTTCTCTGTTTGCGCGACGTTTCTTTTTTCGAGAAGTTTTTTTGCTTCGTGCTTATTCTTTTCGGAAAT
>JAZOLR010000152.1:0-1710 GCA_045653255.1 Eubacteriales bacterium
AGATTTCCTTGTTGCATTTACAAAAAATTCATCAAAATGGGTCGCAGTGATATTCTATTCGCCTTTTTTAACGCGCGTAGCGCATATCACATCCGAAGGATATATCACGCACGAAGTGCATATCACTCGCCGCAGGCGAATAGAGTTGGCGCACCTGCTTTATCGCAGGTGCGCCAAGGGTGGCTTTTTTGTGGCTTGAATAGTTCCAACCTCGCACCAATCTCTTGCGAAGCAAGAGTGTTGCAGACTAAAATCCACGTTTTTATTCTGTTTTTGCGTTCTTACTATTGAATATTAAAACTAAATATGCTATAATAAAATTGCAAGCGGTTGATTTATGGTTGAGGGCTTTTTTAGTATTCTTGACTGCTATCGCTTGTTTTTGTTTTATCTATTACTTTTCTAAAAGGATTTCATAATGGAATTTAACGAAAAATTACAAGAACTTCGAAAGAAGAACAATCTCACGCAGGAAGAACTTGCAAGAAGTCTCTTTGTCTCGCGAACGGCAATCTCAAAGTGGGAATCGGGAAGAGGCTATCCGAGTATAGACTCCCTCAAGGCTATAGCGCAGTTTTTCTCTTTGTCGATTGATGAACTTCTTTCATCTGACGAAGTTATAAAAATGGCAGAGGAAAACCAAAAACGCACAGAAAATTACTTCCGCAATCTCATTTTTGGGATTTCCGATATTTCAAACGTGTTGCTCTTGTTTTTGCCATTGTTTGCGAAAAGAATTGACGGTGTAGCAAAAAGCGTTTCACTTTTGAATAGCGCCTCTTTTTCGCCTCTCAAAATAGTATATGTGGCAATTGTTGCAATTAGTGTTGCCATAGGAATACTCACTCTTCTGCCTGAAACCGTTCACTTGCCGTTTTTCTCAAAGATAAAAACGAAACTTTCTCTTATACTCGGTCTGCTTAGCGTAGTCTTTTTTACTATCGGCTTACACCCCTATGCTGCAGTTTTCTCTCTTATGTTGCTGATTGTAAAGACGCTCCCCCTCGCAAAACGCCAATGATACGAAAAGTATCGCGTATGTGACGGGTAGTTTCTTGCTTTTTTCTCTGCCTTCACTTAAAATGTTATTCGGGTTAACACCTAATAATTTAAAGAAGGCAGAAAAATGAAAACGCAAACAAAACTTTACATTGCAATAACGCTTACACTAACTTTTCTCTTGTGGACACTGCTTGTGAAAACTGTCGACTTGGATTTTGCAGGGCCAAACGGCTCTGCGGTCGGCTTTTCTACTATCAACACTCTTTTTCACCGTGCCACAGGAGTTAATATGACTTTGTATACCGTCACGGATTGGCTTGGACTTGTCCCCATTTTTGTCGCATTGTGCTTTGCAATACTCGGTCTTTGCCAATGGATAAAAAGAAAAAGCATTCTTCTCGTTGACCGCAATCTGCTCACTCTCGGCGCGTTTTATATAGTCGTTATGACTGTCTATATTCTGTTTGAATATATCGTAGTGAATTACCGCCCCGTGCTCATAAACGGTTATCTTGAAGCATCATATCCGTCCTCGACAACAATGCTCGTTGCTTGCGTTATGCCTGCAACAATAATGCAGCTTGCCGCAAGAATAAAAAACAAGACGCTAAGATACATCGCAGCTACAGTAATCTCCGCATTTATCGCCTTTATGGTAATAGGCAGACTCGTTTCGGGAGTGCATTGGATTACCGATATTATCGGCGG
>JAZOLR010000153.1:0-3116 GCA_045653255.1 Eubacteriales bacterium
TTACTGTTTCTATTTTTTGCATATTATCACCGTTCAATTTAGTTAATAAATAGTAACACATTTTGTAAAAAAAGTCAAGTTATTAAATATTAAGATTTTTCAATCAAAATTTATTATCTTTTCTTTTAGCAAATAATTGACATAATTTTTGTTTTGTGTTAGAATATATATAATATTTTTATAACAGGAGTGCCCTCATGAAAAAGATATTAGCATTATTCTTGATCATTGTTGCGTTACTTGCCTTCACCGCTTGTGGCGAAACAAAAGACCCCACAACAAATACTGAACCGCCAATAGTAAATTTTGACGGAAATATCGACGGATACACTTTAATAATATCCGAAGATGCAAGCAAAGAACTTGTTTCTTATATGAATTCATTTAGAAACACTTTGTCAAACACGCTTGGAATTTCACTTACTTTTGACGACGATTCCGAAATCCCCGCAATAGATAAAGTAAGAAAAGACAAAGAAATTCTTATCGGCGTTACAAATAGGGATGAAACCACAAATCTTAACCTTACGGCGAAAGATTACGTAATCAGCATGACAACAAGCAGAATAGTCATCTGTGGCGGTTCTGATGAAGCGACAATGGCTGCTATGGATTATTTCGTAGAAAATTACGTTAGTGCAGAAAATAAACTCCTCACAATTGCGTCGGGAGAAATTTACGAATTCAAATATGAATATCCTACTATCACAATTTCAGGAAATGACATAAAAGATTACGTAATATCTACAACAGACGAATATATAGAAGACATCAAAGTTTTGCGCGATTTGATATTTGATATGACGGGTGTAAACCTTGCTATCACAACCAACGTTGTTGACACTGATAAGGTTATAAAAGTAGACGTTGACTTCCTCAAATATCAGTCTGTATATAGCGTTTCGGCGAGCGGCGCTACGTTTACAATCGGTGCTCCGACACAATTCGGTCTTCAAAAAGCAATTGAAGCATTTATACTCGACTCGCAGATAGGAGCGGACGCTATGGAATCTATCACAATCCCCGACAAATATTCACTTGTTGATACATACGTCACAAACATAAAAGACGCAGGAACTTACGAAAAGATTTACCTCTACGGAACAACAAGCAAAGATGCTCTTACCTACGAAGTAGGCGAAGAAGTTGAATTCCGCGTAAAAATCTTGGCAGATGGCAACGTAGTCGGTTGTGACAAATTCTCATACACAATTCACTATGATGGCGATACCAAAAACGTAACAGGCTCCGCTTCTGCTCTTGCAGGCGAACTTGTTATAAAGACTTCTCTTCCCGTGCCTGGCTCTATACTCCTTACAGTTAGCGCATCAAACGGCGGAAAAGCAATCGGTAAAGAAATCACAATCGGCGCGACAGTTGGCTTTGACGACATCGCGGCAGTAAAGGAAGCACCCGAAGACTTTGAAGAATTCTGGCGTGCTAGAATGGACGAACTCTACGCAGTAGATCCTTGCGATCCTACGCCTCCCACCGCAGCAGAAATTGCAGCAGGAGTTGACCCCGAAAACTACTTCCATCTCAAAGAAATAACCGCAGAAGACGTTGCATATTACATTGCAGAAAACAACAATAAGAGAAGTTACAACCTTGAAAACCTCAACAAAGGAAAGGTATACGAATTCTTCCTCAAAATGCCCGGCAATATGCCCGCAACAGGATATATTTCTATTCCTAACAATGCAAAAGACGGCAGTTTGAAAATTAGCATTGGAGTTCTTGGTGCAGGCGTATACAAGGCATATATGGCTAGTGTAGTATCAGGAACTATAAGTATTGCAATGAACTCTCACGGTCTTTCAAATTCTTTGCCGCAGTCCGAGTATGAAAAACTCTCCGCAGGCAAACTCAACAGTTACGGAAGAAAACCCGGTGATTTCGATGATCCTGCTACAAACTACTTCACTTATATGTTACTCCGCAATATGCAGGCTATCAGATACGCTATGTCTCTTCCTGAATGGGACGGCAAGACAATAACTGCATCGGGAAGTAGCCAAGGCGGATTCCAATCCATCGCTATAGCCGCCCTCGGTTCAATCGCAGATATGCCTATCACATCTATTACATCTGTTCATCCTTGGGTGTGCGACCTTTCTGCTTCTGACGCCGGAAGAAAACCCTCATCGTTTGGAAGTTCAGTACTTTATCCCAATGCGGCTTATTTTGATACTGTAAACTTCGCAGCACTTGTAGATAGCAGTATAAAGGTCACAATGGAAGCGGCATACGCAGATACCCAATGCCCTGCAACCGGCGTTACAGCAGCATACAATGCGCTCAATTGCCCCAAATCCATCACTTTCCATCAGGTAAGAACTCATACACAAGACCTCAAACAACTTGATTACATAATCGAGTGGACAAAGAGCGATAAGTAATTATCAAGAGCAACCGCAAAAGCGGTTGCTCTTGTTGTATAAGAAAAGCACGCGATAGTCGCGTGCTTTTCTTATACAACAAAAACAACGTGAGAAAATTTCTCGCGTTGTTTTTTTATCAAACGTCCCGTCTGTTTCTTATACTCCCCTCTTGGAATGCTTTTATATTTTTTATTATCTCTTCAAGGCATCTCACTCTTGCCTCGTATGCGCCCCAAGCCATGTGAGGAGTCAAAAGCACGTTATCCCTATCCTTTATTCTATAGAAAGGGTGATTTTCACTCATCGGTTCAACAGAATAAACGTCAGAGCCAAACGCTCCGAGTTTTTTATCTTCAATGGCACGCGCCACCGCTTCCTCATCTATAACGGCACCTCGCGCAACATTGATAAGCACCGCTTCTTTCTTCATCAACGAAAGGTGTTCTTCATCTATTATTCCGCGTGTGCTTTCAGACAAAGGCAAATGAACGCTGATTATATCAGACTCACGGCACAGTTCTTCTAATGAAACACAGTTATAATTTTCTTCGGGTTTGCGTTTATATGCCAAAACTTTGCAACCGAAAGCCTCAGCAACACGCGCTACCTGTTTTCCTATATTACCAAGACCTACAACACCCCAAGTCTTGCCTCAGAGTTCATGATACACGGGAACGAGTATATTTGCAACTCCGCCTCGCGTATAGTCACCGTTTTCTACACTTTTGGAATATT
>JAZOLR010000154.1:0-12024 GCA_045653255.1 Eubacteriales bacterium
GTATTCTTTATGATATATAAGGACATCCTTATAGAGTTTTTTATTTCCTTCGCATACACGCTGAACGAGTCCGTATCTGTCGAGCATTTTCTCGGATGCAGGCGAAACCCACATAAAAGTATTCGGATTTTCGGATAGAAGATCAAACTGACTTGCTCTTTCAAAGACGAATATTCTTTTCTCTATCTCGTTCGGCAATTCTTCGCGAAACACCTTTGACATAGAAAGAGACGGAACGTACGGATCTGCGTGGGCTATCTCTATATAATCCGAAAGGTCTTCATAGGTTATCTTTTCTTTATTTGCAAGAGGGTTTTCACGGCTCATAATAAGCACGTAGGAAAATTCCGCGACGAGTTCACACGCAAGACCTTTTTCTTCGAGCATTGTTTTGTAATACTTGTCGTATCCTTCGGAATATCGGATAATTCCGAGTTTATACTCGTTTTCAAGAAGTTTCTTTATTGTTTTTTTGGAGTTTGTTTCCTTATAGTATATTTCCACGGGCGCGTTGCCTATCTTTTTTGAAAACTCTGCCATTGCCGCGGAAATATAACAAGCGCGAGGAACGGAAATTGAGAATTTGCGCTTTTTGTGCGAGCCGTCACGGTATGACTGCTCTATCTTGTCAATGCGATTGAGAATATCACGCGCATAGTCCATAAACTCCTCTCCGTCGGGAGTGAGCACCATCCCCTTTGCGCTTCTCTGGAATATAGTGATACCGAGGTCTGCTTCAAGTTCTTTCATTGAACGGCTTATATTCGGTTGCGCTATCATGAGCGCTTCTGCCGCCTTGTTCAACGAGCCGAGTCTTGCGACCTCGACTGCATATTTCATATGTAATATATTCAAGGCAATTCCCCTTTCGGATATTTACGTTTATACTTCTTTTTGTATTATAATTTATTTTTCATAATTTTTGCAAAAGCAAAAATCACGGCAACGTCATCAAAAATGTCCGCCGTCTATTTCTGCTTGGTTTTTTCCGTGGATTATAACAGTTCTGTCTTCGGGGATATATTCGTCAGGGAAATGTACCATTACGTTTTCGTTTTCAAGTTTTGTTTGCAGGGTTTTTATATCTACGTCTGCGACTGCTTTTTGCGTTTTTATAGCAAGAGTTGCCGCTTCTGCCGCCGCCTGACCTGTTATTATTGCAGGTGGGATAACGCGGAGTAAGTCCCAACCGTAGCCCGTGCCGTCGGCACTTCTGCCTGCTGTGATGACGTTCGGATAATCACGGCGGCAAAGGGTACGAAGCGGTACTTCGAAGAGGTGGTCGCGGTGTTCAAAGTCGTTTATCGCACATACGGAATCGTCAAAGTGACGGTATGCATCTGCTACTTTCAAAGAATAGTCGCCCTTTATGTGACAGGTTGTTCTAAACTGAGGCATACCGGGAGTTGTGACGACTTCTCTTGTGTTTTTGTCTGTCTTTTTGAGATTTTCAAGGAGAAGGAGGTGATTTTTTATTATGTAGTCTGTAACTTCCTCTGCGGTAAGTCCTGACCAGCGAGGAACGTCTGACGGCTGACCGTCGCCAAAGAGGTTTATTGTACCGCCTGACAAAGTGGTGTATATATGGCGGATATCTCCCTCTTCCACTGCCTTGCGGCAGGTGTCGAGCGTTACCATTTTCGTACAGAAGGTAAAGAAGTTTTCACCCGCTACGGTGGGTATACCGCCGCGGCGGAGAACGTCACAATCTCCCGTTGTATCTATGAGCATTCGGCAGGCGTAAAATTCCGTGCCGCCTTTGCTTTCCGTTACTACTCCGCGGCACACGTTGCCTTCCATTATGGGATCTGCCGCAATGCAATCAAAGAGTATATCTGCGCCGCTGTTCACTATTTCTTCTGTGAGTTGATATGCAAATATAGCGGGGGAATATCTCTGCACATATCTCATATTCGTCGGCTTTTTTGGTTCGCCGTTTTTCCAAACTTCAGGAATGGTGTCCATACCGAGTTCTGCGCTTTTTCTCGTCCATTTTTCCGCAAGTCCGAAGATTATCTCCTTTCCTCTGCCGTTGCACAGAGGCACGAAAAGGTTGATAAGTCCGAGAGTGCCGAGGCCGCCGAGTATATTGCTCTTTTCAAGAAGGAGAGTTGACATTCCGTTTTTCGCACAACTCACCGCTGCGGCAACGCCCGCAAGTCCGCCTCCGCAGACTATTACGTCGTATTCTTTTTTTACTGCGAGACGCTTTTCATACATTACAGTTTGCATTATATTTACACCTCGTTTGGTTATATTCGTGACACGTTCATTCTATCACACAAATTTTTCATTGTCAATAAAAAACAAAATTATAAATACCTCTAATTTTTTATGATTTATATTGAAATTTCCTTTTTTGTGTGATAGAATTATACCGAATGAAAGAGAGGTTTTATAAATGGTAAAACTCATTATCGTTCGTCACGGTTACAGCGCGTCGAACAAGGCGGGGCGTTTTTGCGGTCAGGACGATGCACCGCTTGACGAAATCGGCTTTCAACAAGCGAAAGAGGTATCGCAATACATAAAAGACAACTACGAAGTGAGCGCTATATATTCAAGTGACCTCTCGCGTGCGTACGATACTCTAAAACCGCTTTCGCAAACTATCTGCGTACCGATAGTAAAGGAAAAAGGTCTTCGGGAAATCGACGTAGGATACTGGCGCGGTCTGACAGTTGACGAGGCGGCAGAGAAATTCCCCGAAACTTTCAAACTTTACAAAGAAAATCCTTGGAAGTCGCATTTTGAAGGCGGCGAAGGATACGAAGACGTGAAAAAAAGAGCGATGGATTTACTCTATAAGATAAGAGAAAAACACGACGGCAAGACGGTGGCAATAGTCACTCACGGCGGAGTTGTACGCGCTATAACGGCGGAACTTATGCAAGCGTCTCTTTCGGAAGCGAACAAGATACCGCACGCGGCAAACGCGTCTGTTACCGTGGTTGATTGGGACACGGAAAAAGCAGATTTTTCACTTATGGGATTTTGCGATTTTCTTTCGGAAAAGACCGTAAACGCTTGGACAAAGTGATACAAAGCAATTCAATAAAGGCAACAAAAAAGGAACGGCACACTTTAAATTTTGCGTCGTTCCTTTTACCTTTTTATCACTTTTTTCTATACTCGCTCGGGGACATTGACGCATATTTTTTGAATATGCGTGAAAAATAGTTCTGGTCTGCATAGCCGCAAAGTTCGGCTATTTCCGCAACTGTAAAATCACTGTACAGCAACAAATCCATAGCCCGTCTCACTCGTGCCTCGGTCAAAAACAAGTGAGGGGAGCGTCCCGTGTAATTTTTGAAGACCGTCATAAAGCGCGATGGACTTAAATTACAACGTCTCGCACATTCGTCTATATCAAGTTCGTTTTGAGGCGAGTTTTGTATTTCCGTTATAATCTTGTTTATTTTTTCCGAACTTTTACGGTTGGGGACGGGAGACGAATTTTTTTCGTTGTAAGTATCAATGAGCGATATCATTGAAAGAAGCATTCCCTCGCAAAGCATTTCGTAGTTTTTCGTGCGCTTGTAAAATTCCTCGCAGATGCGCAAAAACATATTCTTCACTTCCGTATGGTGACGCAAGCGATATACGTTGTCACCGTCTAAATTCAGGCGACTGAAAACCGTATCGCATCCGCTGCCAGTAAAGTGTATGTAGCAGTAGCAGGAGTTATCCTTTCCGCAAAAGCAATATTTCTGAGGCTCATTTGGACGGTACAAAATGACGCTCCCCTTCTCCGCTATTATTTCCGTGTCTGCCACGCTGACGGTGCACGTTCCTTCCAAAACGTATATAAGTTGGTAGTCAACTCTTCCGACAGGGCGATGACACCTTGAGTCCCTGCCATTCGTATTGCCCACCCCGCAGTTGTTTATATGAAGATAGTTTTCTGATGTTTTTTCACTTGAAAACACTACTGCGCTTATATCCTTTTTTTCTTTCATAATTTCTCCATACAGTTGTTTTGTGCTAATTTATAATAATTGTATATATTGAATTTTCCATTTTACTATAGTATACTATGCTTACAAGGCTAAGTCAATAATAAAATAAAATTTTGCTAATTTTGGAGAAATATTATGAAAACTTACAACGTAGGAGTCATAGGACTTGGAATACGCGGCGCTTGGTGGGCGTGCGATATGCTCCCTGACCTTGAAAACGTAAACGTTACCGCAATATGCGACCTATACGACGACAGAATAGAGGAAGCGGCAAAGAAACTCGAAGAAAAGGGCAAACCCGCAAAACTCAAGACGAGAGATTTCCGCGAACTTATAAATAGTGACTTGGTCGACGTGGTGTTCGTACTTTCCGCGTGGGGCAATCATTACGAAGCGACTATGATGGCTATGGACTTGCATAAGCCTGTCGGTCTTGAGGTTGGCGGCGCTTATTCCATTCAGGAATGCTACGACCTCGTAAGAAAGCACGAACAGACAAAAACTCCCGTTATGATGCTCGAAAACTGTTGTTACGGCGAAGTCGAAATGACTGTGCTTAATATGGCAAGAAACGGCGTGCTCGGTGATATAGTTCACTGTGACGGAAGTTACAGTCACGACTTGCGTAAGTCTCTTGCAGGACTTGTGCGTGACAGACACTACCGTTGCGAAGAATATATGCATCGCAACTGCGACAGTTACCCCACTCACGAGATTGGACCTATCTCAAAGGTGCTCGGAATAGGAAGCGGAAACCGTTTCGTTTCTCTCGTTTCTATGTCGTCTCGTGCGGCAGGAATGAATGAATACCTTTCCGACAAGCCCGACAACTACTATCACGGCAAAAACTTTATGCAAGGTGATATTTTCACCACTATGATAAAGTGTGCAGGCGGCGAGACGGTAACTATAAGACTCGATACTACACTTCCCCGTCCTTACTCACGCAGTTTCACCGTGCGTGGCACGAAGGGTATGTATGAGGAGGCGACAAATTCCGTTTTCCTCGATTGCGACCACAATGATATTTCCGTAATGCACAACTGGCGCGAAAATTGGGGCAATATGGAAAAATATATGGAAGAACACCGCCATCCCTTGTGGGTACAATTCCGCGAGGAGGGCGTAAAGGGCAATCACGGCGGAATGGACTACCTCGTTGCGTGTGCGTTTTTTGACGCTCTTGACAAGGGTGAACCTATGCCGATAGATATTTACGATGCTGTATGCTGGATGGCTATTACGACACTTTCCGAGCAATCTGTTGCTCTCGGAAGTCAGAGCGTTTTGTTCCCCGATTTCACGGGCGGAAAGTGGATAGAGAAAAAGAAGCCGAGCAGCAGCAGATACTGGCTCGACTGATAAAAATTGAATTTAAACGAGTGCTTTTAATAAAATATTTTTAGCACTCGTTTCCTGTTTTTTTGATGTTATATTTTATACGCAGGTCAAAATTGTATAAGAAAATGTCATTATTTACATTGTATTAAGTCATAAATGTGATATAATGTTTTTATAAAGAAATAGTTATAAAAGGAGAAACTGTTATGGCATATCCTGTTTCAACGTCTATTCACTTATTCTACACCGACGATGCTGACGCAAATCTCAACGAGCAGATAATCCGTCACGCAAAGGCGGGATTTAAATTCCTTGATTTCAATTTCCTCGATTGGCAGAATAACGTCTCTTCCCCCTTTCTTTTAGACACTTGGGAAGAGTGGATACTTTCCGCGAAAAAGACGGCAGATGAACTTGGAGTGGCTTTCAATCAAGCGCACGCGCCCGTGCCGTCTCTGCGATTCGCAGGTGACCGCGACGGACTTATTGCCGCGATAAAGAGAGCAATTCGCGCGTGTGACATGCTCGGCATTCGTCAGATGGTATATCACGCGTTGCCAATCCCCTCTCAATTCGGCTATACAACAAGTTGGCTTGAGGCGAATATTGATTTCTTCAACGCATTCATTGACGATGCAAAAAAGTACAACGTCGGTATTTGTATTGAAAATATGTGGCCCGTTGTGAAAAAGATGGGTCTTACTCAATGGAATACGGACATTCTGCTCGAACTTGTAGACAGTTTCAACGATGATATTGTAGGCGTATGCTGGGATACAGGTCACGGCAACGTGACGGGAAACGGTCACAACTACGGGGTCAACAACTCGCCTGAATTTTTGCCCTACGGAGATCAGTATGAAAACATAACGAAGATAGGAAAACGCTTGCGTGCTTTGCATATAAACGATAACTTCGGTATGGACGATGACCACATAATGCCCGGTATCGGAAAGATAAAGTGGGACGACGTAATACGCGCACTTGACGATATTGGATACGAGTACAGTTTCACTTTCGAGGCGCACCACGCAGTACGCGGTGTACCCGAAGAACATAAAGACGCTGCTGCAAGGCTCTTGCACGACGTGGGCGTGTCACTTGTAAACAAGAGCAAAAACGGCAAGGTATTCAACAACTGACGAAAGGATTTTTTTGATGGCATTCGAGAAAAGCAAGTGGATATGGCTCGCGCAAGAGGAATCTATTGACCAATATGCAGAATTTTTTGACACGGCGGTATATGAAGGCGAAAAAACCGAGATAAGAATTTCCGTCACGAGCGACTATGCGCTTTTCGTCAATGACAGATACGTATCGTCAAATCAATACGGCGACTATGAGCATTACAAGATTTACGATACAGTAGACCTGACGCCGTTTCTTTCTAACGGTGAAAACAAGATAAAAATTCTCGCGTACTATTGCGGTGCGGAAACGTCACGTCACAGCAATGCAAAGGCAGGTCTTATCTATGAAGTTATATCGGGTGAGAAGATTCTGACGTACAGTTGTGAGAATACTCCCTCTCGGCTATGTCCAACGTATGAAAGCGGATTTCGTGTGCTCGTTTCCGGGCAACTTGGCTTTACCTTTTCTTACGATGCGACAAAGGAAAAGGATAACTCTGCCTGCAAAAACTCTCGCGTTGTTGTGAAAAATTGCAGTTTTTTCCCTCGTCCTATAAAAAAGCAAAGTATAGGAAAAAGGTGCGACGTGAAATACCTTACACCTCAAAATGAGGCGAAAATTCTCGTGGACCTCGGCGGTGAGGTCGTGGGGTTGCCGACTTTCGAGATATATTCCGACACAGAGCAGACTCTCACTTTCGCGTGGGGGGAGCATATTGCAGACGGACGCGTGCGTAAGGAAATTGACGGAAGGCATTTCTTTTTCAAGTACAAGGCGAAAAAGGGTAAAAATCTTTTCACCGAATATATGTTAAGAATAGCGTGCAGATATATTGAAGTGTATGCAGAAAACCCTATTGACGTAAGTTATATAGGTATTCTTCCTGAAACTTATGAAGTATCCTTGATTGAAAAAAAGATAAAAGGCAAAAAAGAAAGCGAAATTTACGGCATTTGCGTAAACACTCTCCGTCTTTGTATGATGGAGCATTACGTAGACTGTCCGTGGCGCGAGCAGGCACTTTACGCTTTCGATTCGCGAAATCAAATGCTTTGCGGATATTATGCATTTGAAAATCAAAACCGTGATTATGCAAGGGCAAATCTGCTACTAATAGCAAAAGACAGACGAGATGACGGACTCCTCTCTATCTGTTATCCCTGCACTACAAAACTCGCTATTCCCTCTTTTTCGCTTCACTATATAACTGCAGTAAAGGAATATATTGAGGCAACGAAAGACGAAACTCTCGGCGAAGAGGTATTCGAAAAGATAAGCGAGATAATTTCCGTTTTCGCCTCGCGGATAGAAGACGGACTTATCTGCAGGTTCGGCGGTGAGTGGCTCTGGAATTTCTACGACTGGTCGGAATTCTGTGAGGGTACTTTATTCCACGCGCAAGAAAAGATACCTGACCTTATAATCAACTGTCTTTTCATAATCGCGCTTGAAAATTTTGAATACATTTGTAACACGCTGGGAAAAGATTTTGAATACAAAAATCTAAAGGATACTTTGACTTTCGGAATACGGAAGGTATTTTTAGATAAAAACGGCTTATTTTCTATGCACGAGGGCAAACGCGAGTATACGGTGCTCGGAAATGCGCTCGCGGTGCTTGCAGAAGTTGCAGATGGCGAGAATGCGGAATTTATATGCGAAAAAATTGTGACTTCTGCGCTCTCTGAATGCTCTCTCAGTATGAAAATATTCCAATATGAAGCATTGATGAAGATAAATGCGGAAAAATACAAAGATTTTATTCTAAACGACATAAGAAAAAATTACGGCGCTATGCTCGACTTCGGCTCTACTACTGTGTGGGAGACGCAAGACGGAATAAACTACGGCGGTGAGGTTGGCGCAGGCAGTTTGTGTCACGGCTGGAGTGCTGTGCCTGTGTATATTTATCACAAACTCGGTATAATAGAAAGTTAATAAAAAAACGGCAACGTTTACATTGTGTAGCGTTGCCGTTTTTGTCACATAAGTTTGTTTTTCGCGTATATTATTTCTCGGTATGCCGACGGATTTATCCCTCTGTATCTCTTGAAAACGCGGTTGAAATACGAAACGGAAGAAAATCCGACGTCCAAAGATATGTCAATCACAGATTCGTTTGTGGTGGTGAGGAGTTTTTCCGCTTTGAAAATTCGCACGTGGTTTGTATATTCCACAGAGGTAACGCCCGTCGCTTTTTTGAATATTCGGCAGAAATATTCCGCGTTCAAGTCAAGAAGCGACGCGAGTTTTTCTACTGTTATTTCTTTATTATAGTTTTCGCCGATATATTCAACTGCTCGCCATACTCTGCTCAAGGATTCTCTGTCGTAATGCTCTGAAATATCCTGCAAAATTCCGTGGCGGTAAAGTGTGCCGAGAAGCACGTCAAGGTATCCACGCACGTACATTTCGTAGTTTTTTCCTCTATTCATATTTTCGACGTACATTTTTTTAATCAATTCGGTAATTTCTTCTGCACGCGGGTCGGTCTTTTTTAAAAAGCAGTAATCTTTTTCACCTGCGGAAAGCACTAAAGCGAGATATTTATTCATATTTTCAAACTCGCCGTAACGCAGTTTTTCCACTCGGAATTGGAGTAATATTTGGCTCGAATTAGGCACTTTGAAGTCTGTCGCGTGAGGGACTCGGCGGTTTATTATTACAACGTCGCCTTCCTCTAAATCCATCTCGTCACTTTCAAAATGTACACGAAGCACTCCTGTATTTCCGACGATGATTTCCACGTCGTCGTGGATATGCATATTTGCACAGACACCAACATAGTTTACGGGTTTTACGTCACGTGAGAGATATATCGGCACGCCTGCCACAGTTTGATTCACGTATTGTATAAACATACTATATTACTCCTCAAAAGTCAAAATAGTTCAACAAAAAATCATTATATGTGTAGTAAAAGCACTTATGAATACAGTATAATATTAACACAGAGAGAAAATAATTGCAATATAAAAATACAATTTTGTTATATTAAGGAGATTTGCGAAATGGCATTACCTGTAGCGTTGCAAGTATATTCTGTGCGTGAAGATGCACAAAAGGATTTCAAAGGCACACTTGAAAAAATCAAGGAAATTGGATATGATGGCGTAGAATTCGCAGGGCTCTACGGACATACCCCGAAAGAAGTGAAAGAAATGTGCGAAAGCATTGGTCTTGTGCCCGTGTGTGCTCACGTATCTATCGAAGAGATGCTAAAGCGTCCCGAAGTTTTCAACGATTATAAATACATAGGGTGAAAATATATCGCTATTCCCTACCTTCTCCCCGAAAAGCGTCCCGAAGGAGGAGACTTCCGAGGATTCATAGAAGAGGCGAAAATAGCGGCAAAACACGCGAAAGAGTTCGGCATTCAACTCCTTTATCACAATCACGATTTTGAATTCGCTACTCTTGACGGCGAGTACGGTCTTGACCTTCTCTACAGAGAAATTCCCGCAGACGAATTGCAGACTGAACTTGACACTTGCTGGGTAAATATCGGCGGCGAAGACCCGAGCGAATATATTATCAAGTATTCAGGACGCGCACCCGTACTTCATCTTAAGGATTTCTTCGGTGAAAAATCAGAGGATATGTATGAACTTGTAGGAATTGAACGCAAAGCGCCGAAGCGCCCGTCCAATTTCGAATTCCGTCCTGTCGGCTACGGCGCACAGGATTGGGCAAAAATAACAAGCGCGGCAGAAAAAGCAGATACAAAATGGCTCGTAGTTGAGCAGGATCAACCTTCTATGAACCTTTCGCCTATGGAATGCGCGAAAAAGAGCCGCGAATACCTCAAGTCAATCGGATATTGATAAATATTGATAAAAACAAAATAGTAAGGAGAAAAGAACGATGGCAGACAAATCAATGAAAGATCTTAATAATCTTGAAGCACGCGAGAGCGAAGCAAAAATAGACACAGAGAAAAAATTGCGTGTAGGCGTTATCGGCTGTGGCTGGATAGCGGAGGCGCATCTCGGTGCTTTCTCAGGGCAGCCTGATATTGAAATAGTAGCGGGCGCAGACCTTATACCCGGAAAAGCAAAGGCGCTTCTCGACAAGTACGGTTGGACAAACGCGAAGACCGACTATCCCTCACACAAGGAAATGCTTGACGATGAATCGCTTAAACTTGATGCGGTTACGATATGCACGTACAACCGTCAACACGCAGAACCTGCTATTTATGCGCTCAAAAAAGGAGTTCACGTTCTTCTTGAAAAACCCTTTACCGTAACTCTTGACGAGGCTATCGAGTGCATGAAGGCAGAAAAGGAAAGCGGAAAAATCCTCTCAATAGGCTTCCAGCCCAGAATGGACGCCAATATGAAGCAGATAAAGAAAATAGTAGAGTCGGGTGAACTCGGCGACATTTACTACGTACAGACGGGCGGCGGAAGACGTCGCGGCATTCCTACGCCTTTCGGTACTACCTTCATTGAAGAAGACACGGCGGGCATAGGTGCACTCGGTGATATCGGATGCTATTCTCTCGATATGGTGCTTAACGCACTCGGAAACCCGAAGCCCCTTACCGTTTCGGGATATAAGTCGAATTTCTTCGGCAAAGACCCGAAATACTCGGGTTATCCCGAAGGCAAGCGTGAAGAATATTCGAAACTCTTTGGAGTTGACGACTTCGCCGCCGCATTCATTCGTCTTGAGGGTGGAATTATCCTCGACTTCAGAATCGCATGGGCGATGAATCTCGACACTCCCGGCGATACTATAATTATGGGCACGAAGGGCAGTTTGCGTATACCTTCGACTGAATGTTGGAACGGTTCTGTCGGCGGTCCTATGAAGATTTATCACGAGGTCGCAGGCGTTGGAGTTGAGACCGAAATTCCGATACTTCCTCAAAAGACACCTGTATTCGAAGCGAAAATTCGTTCTTTCGTCGATGCTTGCAAGACGGGCGGAAAAGCACCCGTTCCTACCTCGGAGATAGTTTACAATCAGGCTATTATTGACGGAATTGCAAAATCGGCAGAGCTTGGCCGCGAAGTAGAAATTGTGATTCCCGAAATTTAAGGGAAAGCTGACTTCTCGTGGTCGTGCGTGTTTGCAATTGAAATGATTTTAGAAATGAAATAACGATGCAAAATGGCATCCGCATTTGTCGTGCGGATGCCATTTTTTACATTTCTTTGCGAATTTTATCTATGGCGGATTTTTCCAAGCGGGAAACTTGGGCTTGTGAGATGCCTATTTCGGCGGCTATTTCCATTTGGGTTTTCCCGTTGTAGAAGCGTTTCATTATTATTGAGCGTTCTCGCTCGCCGAGTTTTTCCGCTATTTCGTCTAAAGTCGCGTCGCGCTGATGCGTCCTTTGTATTTCTTCCCTTGCCTGAAGGGCGCGATAGGCGAGGTCGCGCATTGAACGGCTGACGCGTATCGCGTTGTTGTCGCGCAGATAACGGCGCACTTCCCCTATTATCATTGGGATTGCATACGGACAACGAGGAAAAACATAGTTGAAAGATAAACTTAAAATATGTAACTGAAGTTTAGCGATAAAATAACATATTCCAAACTGCAATTATATACGATGAGTTTCCTTTTTATTAACTTCCCTCTT
>JAZOLR010000155.1:0-1393 GCA_045653255.1 Eubacteriales bacterium
CCGTACGCGGAAAAACGCTTAACTGTATGAAGAGTTCCTACAGTAAGATTTTTGAAAGTAAAATAATAGTAGACCTTCTCCGCGTCATCGGTTGCGGAGTTGAAATAGAAGGAAAAACAAAAGGTGACATCGTATCATTCGATTACTCGGCTCTCAAATGGAGCAAGATAATAATCTGTACCGATGCCGACGAAGACGGTTTCCAGATAAGAACACTTCTTCTTACCCTATTCTACAGACTTCTCCCCACGCTTTTGCAGAAAAATAAGGTCTTTATAGCAGAGTCTCCGCTCTTTGAAATAACCTGCGGAAACGACACATACTTTGCTTATAACGAAGCGGAAAAGGAAACAATACTCAAGAAACTTGACGGTAAAAAATTCATTATCCAACGTTCAAAAGGTCTTGGTGAAAACGAGCCCGAAATGATGTGGAAAACAACAATGAATCCCGCGACGAGAAGACTTATCGCAGTCAGTCCCGCAGATGCCGCAGAAACCGAATGGATGTTCGACGTTCTTATGGGCGAAAACCTCAAAGAACGCAAAAAGTTCATTGCTGAAAACGGCTTCAGATACGTCAAAGACGCAGACGTTTAATCAAAAAATAAAAAACAAAAATAAATCAAGAATACGAAAGGCAAAAAGAAAATGGTACAAGCATTGAAAAAATCAGAAAAATTTGCTGGCGTAGAAGGTCCTCTTCTTACGATAGTAATGGACGGTGTAGGTATCGCTCCCGCAGGTGCGGCGAATGCGGTATCCGCTGCAAACACCCCCACCCTTGACAGAATAATGAAAGACTACCCCACAGTAACGCTCAAAGCACACGGTACTGCGGTAGGACTTCCCTCGGACGACGATATGGGTAACTCCGAAGTAGGTCACAACGCACTCGGCGCAGGTCAGGTATTCGCTCAGGGCGCGAAACTCGTTTCTCAATCAATAGAAAACGGAAAAATGTTCTCGTCTTCCGCTTGGTGCGAGATAGTTGACAACGCGAAGAAAAACAACGCAACACTTCACTTCATTGGTCTTTTCTCCGACGGTAACGTACACTCTCACATCGATCACTTGAAGGCAATGCTTGAACGTGCAAAAGAAGACGGATGCAAGACCGTTCGTATTCATATCCTCATTGACGGAAGAGACGTAGGCGAGACCTCTGCTCTTGATTATGTCCTTCCTTTTGAAGAGTTCCTTTCCGCGCTCCGCACTCCTGACTTCGACGTTAAGATAGCATCTGGCGGCGGAAGAATGAAGATAACAATGGACAGATACGAAGCAGATTGGAGTATGGTTGAAAGAGGTTGGCAGACTCACGTTCTCGGAGAGGGAAGACAGTTCGCATCGGCAGAAGAGGCAATAACCACCTACAGAAACGAAACAAAGGT
>JAZOLR010000156.1:0-14501 GCA_045653255.1 Eubacteriales bacterium
TGCACTCACAAGGTAAGTCCTTGTGGGTGCATTTTTTGATGATAGCAAATGTCACTTTCAAAGATACCACACTTGAATGGATATTTGATATAATCAAAGCACAAAAGGAAAACACATTAATATTTATTTTAAAACTAAGGAGAATCACAATGAAAAGAACGGAAGATTTTATCAGAGAACTGGAGAGTAGCAATGTATTGATGTCGAAGGAAGTAACCTTCAACGAATATGTGAATGAACTCCTCGGATTTCAAAGCGTTGTTTGCAAAATGGTGGCAGGCGATGCTTACCACGAGCAAATGCGCATCGATGAGGCACTCTTCCTTATGGAATCCACAGCACGCAAAAATGACGTTCGCAATCATCCTGCGGTACATAACGGCATCATTACAATGAAAAAGCTTTCTAAGGAATTAGCAATTACTATGTCCGGCGCCAAGGGTGAAAGCCTTGTATCCAAAACCTTGGAATATTTGAATAGACCCAACACCAAGGTGTATCGCAACGTTTACATCACTGACGGACAGGACGAAACAGAGCTTGATGCTATCGTGTTGACAGATGCGGGTGTCATCATTCTTGAGGTTAAGAAGGTAAAGTCTGATCTCGCGCTTACCGAGGATGGGAGAATGGTTTTTGCAAGTGACGAGTGCTATGATAAAATTCCTTTGGGAGAAAAGATGGCTCTCAAGCGCAAGCTCTTGAAGAACGCACTTGAAAAAGCAGTTGCTTCTACCGGTTTGGATATCCCCGTATATGTTGACAGCTATATCGTTTTTTCTGCCCCCAAGGGAAAGTACATCAAAATTGATGATAGATATCGCAAGGAAAAGCATTGTTTCCACACCGGATTGAATCAAAAGATCGACAACTATCTTGGTTGTGCTTATTACAAAGAAGATCAGTTGAATCGGTTGGATGAGATTTTCACAGCAATGGAATCCAACGTAAAGCGCTTTGAGACAGAGCTTAACTATGATGATGTGCGTCGTAGTCTTGCCGAAGCAATGGTTATTCTTCAGAATGAACCCGAAGAAAGTACTATTGAGTCCAAAGCATCGAATAATGTAGAGCACAAGTCTAAGGTGATTGATTCCAAGATCGTCCGTGAAAAGTTGGCACAGAAAGAGAAGAAAAATATCGGTTTCGATTATATTGCTGCCGGTGCTGCCGCTTGTGTTCTCGGATTTGCTATGATGCTTGGTCTTGGCTTTAAGCGCGCGTAATTGTCACTTTCAAAGATACCTTTTAGAGAGACTAAAATGATATACTAATGTCACAAGGAAAACAAATCTAAAAACAAAGGAGATTTTAATTATGGGAAAGTATAAGGTAGAATTCAAAGCATTTAAGACAGGTGAATGGTACACCAAAACATCAAGCGACAATATTGGTAGCGCGTGCTCCGTTGCTGAATGTAATTCGTTTGGGCGCGCGTATCGTGTAACAGACACAGATTCGGGAAGAACTGTTAAATCCAAGGATGAAGATGCAAGCATGAAATCCTGTAACGGATATCCAAACGGTAAACCGTGGTGGTACAAATAAGGAGGTGGACATAATGCAAAGAAGTTTAACAGAAACTCAGGTATTAAAGAAGCTTAATATCGAAGATTTCCGTCATTTGACAAAAGATAAGGTTATATCCATGGCAACTATGTTAGACAAGATGGATCCCGAGGTTGCCAAGAAGGCTTTGGAGCAATTCCCGGAATTCGCTAACACAATGCGTCAAATTCTCGCAGACTATAAACAATCTCTTGACGAAGGTATGCGACAGAACGCAGAAGGTGTAAAATCTTATTATGACACATGTGATGTAATTATTTCTTCGTGTCAGAAACAGCTTGAACAAGAAGATTTGTCCTTTGAGGAGCGTCGCTTCATTTTAGAACAAATGGTTCTCGTTGCAAAAATGAAAGGCGAGAAGAATACCGAGGATAAAAAATTTATTGTCATGATGTCCGTAATAGGACTTACAGCAATAGGATTAACGGCAGGTGCTTTGATTACCGCGCTCGGCGGTAATTTCAAAGTTGATACAGATGCAGTAAAGAAACTTACAAAATAAATAATAGGGGGTATGTGTTATGCAGATGTGTCCTTTTTGCGATAAAGTTTATGATGAATCGGAGTACAGCTATTGTCCATATTGCTCCGGTGAATTAGAAGACGATACGAGTGAAAGACCTTTTAAGAATTGTCCCGAATGCGATGGTATTATGTATTGGGATGATGTTTGGGAATGCTCAAATTGCGGTCACGAAATTGATTCAGATGAGGATGATAATGACGGCATTATCGAAGGTTAAGGTAATACTTACCGTCAACAAAGAGGTGTGGTCGATGCGACCCCACCAAAATCAAGTTATCTTTGTGACCACTTGAAAACGCGAAAGTAGGCTGGACACCGCGTGTCTAGCCTATAAGCATATTTCGTCGGGGATTTTATGTGCCTATTCCGACGAAGCAATATGGTGCGGGGTGCAAAGACCCGCACCAAAGGATTATTCCATTTCTTCGCACATTATGTCGTGCATAACTCTCGCGCCAAGTTTAAAAGCATATTCAAAAATGGCTGCTTCGCCAAGGCTCATATACTCGCTCCAACAATCGTGAAATTTTTCAAAGGTTTCTTTTTGCTCGTCCGTGAAACTTTTTTCCAAGTCCTCGTGATGACGCGACATATAGCCGAGGAGTTCTTTCATCTCTGGGGAATTAGTTCGACTATCCTCTTGCGGAATGATATCATTTTTTATCATTTATACATTTAAATGCACGTATAATTCACACCGTATTTGCGCGAAAAAGCCACCGAAAAAACTATCAGGGCAGTCTACTATAAAAATTTTAACATAACCGATGTACCATAAAAAGGACAATGCCCCCGAAAAAAGAAAAAATTCAAAAAAACAAAACAAAAACCCGCCCAAATCAACTCACTTGAGCCGATTCAGGCGGGTTTTATTTTGTGTGTCAGACTATTCCCATGCAGAATTCTACTGCGAGGGCGACTATTACGACGAGTGCGGAAATGATAAATCCGTGTATCATTGGTCTGATTCCCGATTTTTTCATATCGGACAGCGAGGTTTTCAGTCCGATTGCGGCGAGGGCGCAGACCATCAAAAATTTGCTCACCTTTTTTGTTGAGGTGACGATTTCTGCAGGAATGGGGAATACGCTTGAAGCAATAACCATTGCTAAAAATCCTAAAATGAACCACGGGAAGATCTTTGTGAGTTTGAAGTTCATTTTGAGGTCGTCAGTGGATTCCGACTTTGCCAACGCTTCTTTTTTCTTCAAACGCAAGGAAATGAAAGCAAAAGTTATAACAGTGGGGATTATTGCGAGCGTTCTCGTTAATTTTACCATAGTCGCAAAATCTCCTGCGGCCTCGGAGAAGGCGTATCCTGTTGCGACGACTGACGAGGTGTCGTTGACGGCAGTTCCTGCCCATATTCCAAACGCTTGGTCACTCATTCCCATGGCTTGTCCCATTATCGGGAATAGAACTATCATTGCCATATCGAACAAAAACGTTGCGCTCATTGCGTATGCAATGTCGTTGTCGTCTGCATCTATCGTCGGCGCGATAGCGGCTATTGCCGAGCCGCCGCATATGCCTGTCCCTGCAGAAATGAGATTTGACAACTTCCAATTAAGTCCGAGTGCTTTGCCTATGAAATATCCACCGCCAAAGCAGGTCAGAAGCGTGAATGCCATAACTGCCAACGACATTTTGCCCACGTTCAGAACGGTTGTTATATTGAGCGATAAGCCGAGCAAAATAATAGCCAACTTCAAGAGCTTTTTAGACGTGAATTTCAATCCCGAAGACAAAAACGAGGTCTTTTTCAGAAAAGTATTCAAAATTATGCCTATAAACATTGCAATAACAGCCGCGCCAATAAAATGGATAGGCAAAATGCTTTCAATGAACGTAGCAACCGCGGCGATAATAACCGACAACGCAACCCCAGGCAAAAGTTTTGCAGCACTCATAAAGTATTTTTTCATAAATCCTCCCGCACCCGTAAAAAATCAACTATTCTAAATTTACTCATATTTTTCCTCATACACTTTTGATACAATAAAACCGTTTATAACGCAATATGCATTTTTGAAACAAAATCCGCTTTACTCTGACCATAATTTGCTTCATTTATATTGGCACCAATACTCGTGCCACTACGAACAATTTGTTTGGAGATAATTGTTTCCTTTTTCGTTTTAATTATATACTGATGAAGTTTTATTACACGATTTCATGAGATTATTATAGCACATATTCTCGTATTTTTCAATATAAAATAAAATGCTTTTCGCCCAAAGAGAGAAAAACTACATCAATTATTCATTATTCATCAGCGAAGCGACTTCATTATTCATTATTCATTCAAAATCCGCTTAAGATAAATGAATGATGAATGATGAATAATGAAAAATGAATAATACAAACAAAAATCCGCCTTCTTACGAAAGCGGATTTTGTTTGGTGCAGGTGACGGGTAAGCGAGACGAAAACAATTGATAATTGTTTTCGGAGAAGCGCCCGAGAGAAATAGAGAGAAATGAAGCGATGCTATGCAACGCGCACATTTCGAGCAGTATTTCCGAGCCGTCGGAGAACCCACAAAAATGCGTAGCGTTTTTGTGTTCAAGTCCCCACCTCGCCACGACTTTAAGAAAACGAAAAGCACATAAACAAAACCTTGCGGCTTATTTATGTGCTTCGTGGTGCAGGTGACGGGACTTGAACCCACACGAATTGCTCCACTAGAACCTGAATCTAGCGCGTCTGCCAATTCCGCCACACCTGCATATTAAGTGTTAGGTAAGAGGTAAGAAGCAATAAGTTCTTTCCTTTGCTTAAAATAAAAGTTGCTGTTAATTTTTACACGGAGCAGCTCTCCGAGGCGGTGCTTACTTTTCAATTAAAATTTACTTTCGGCATTCTCCGCAACGCATATATGATAACAAAAAAATCCGCTTTTGTCAATAGGAAAACGAAATTTTAAAAGCCTCGCGAAAATGGGCATCGCAAAAGGAAAAGAAAAAAGCGTTATTGCGAATACTATTGTGGTTTAGGCGGCACAGAGTTATTCGCGAGGCGGGAGTGGGGAACGTAAATCTTTCCAAAAACTACTTTTTATTATACAAATCGCTCATCTTTTTGCGGGGGTGTTTACTTTTTTTCTTTTTATATGTTATAATAATATGAATAAATTTTGGATTTTATCAATTTACACCTATCATTAAAGTAAAGGAAATTAAAAAATGAAAAAACGCATTTTGTCAACCGTGTTAGCATTTTTGATGCTTGTTTCGGCTATTCCCGCAATCACGATTTTCTCATTTGCAGAGGAAAGCGAATCGCAAGCACAAGCGCAGACGCAAGAAACCGTAGACTACGACAGTCTCTACGCAAAATTGGAGTATCTCGATACTCAAATCGACTTCTTCTCCGCAACGGCAAGCAGCGACTCGCTTGAAACCGATGATCTCGGAAAAGCAGGGGGGGCATACGTACACAAGGGCGGTACAAGCTCTAAAGGTCCTGCATCAATTTCTTATTCTGAAAAATACACTCTGATGGGGACTTCCACCTCGGTAACCGGAATTACCCATTATGAAAAATATAAGCCTGCATATTTCGGCAACGGATATCTCGATTTGTCATACAAATCCGTCGTGGCAACCGATGCAAACGGTGTGCCTTATCAATCGGACGGTAAGGAAGTCAAGTATGCCGTCGGCTCTTTATTGTATCTTAACACGGGAAGCCCCGCATTTTATGAAAAGGATGAAAACCTCCAGTACACCTACGAATACGTCGTTCAGGTAAACGAGATAAACAACTCAACAACCCCTGCAAACGACGCTACCTACAGCCAGTTTATATGCAACACGTTTGGTAGAATTACCCTTTACTATAACTATAACGCAAGCGAAGCAACTCTTTATCCTGTTTTTTACACTTTTCTTTACGTAGACAAGCTTGACGCAAACGGAAACGTTGTCGTAAAAGCCGACGCCTACGGCACTGCAAAGGGAAGCCAAGCGGGGCAGAAAACTTCAATCACTAAAACCGATACGAAGGGTAAAACGAGTATTAAAATGGGTCAGGATTTCACCGTGGCTATCACGGCAAACGTCTACACGGAAAACGGCAAGTGGCTAACCCAATCGGCAAAGAACGGTGTTCTTTCCGGAAAAGTGTATATGAACTCCGACAGCTTTGATTATACCCGCAATATGTACGACACCGAAACGGGCGAACAGTTCAAAGCCCAACTTTACGGTAACGTAGCAACCCACGTTGAGAGAAATGATAGCGCCTATATTTTCGCTATCCGCAGATATACGACGGAACTTTCGAAAGATGAACTCGCGCAGAACAGATTCGTTGACGTTGCGAAGTTCTATCAACTTGACGCATCCCTTGTAAACGAGGTGTTCGCGCTCGATGAAGATATGCGCCTTGACGTGTTCAATCTTTGTTATTCGATAAGACTTACGCGAGATGAAAGCATCGAAAGCAAGGCAGGCGTTACCGCGAAGATACGTGAGCTTGTTGACGAAATGAAATCCTCAATGATGGAACGCCTCTACGAGAACTTGTACGCGGCGCAGGATAGTCTTTTCTATAACCTTTGCTTCTTTGATGCGAAGGAAAGCGAAGTGTATACCGACAAAACCGAACTTGAAAAACTTATAAAAGAAAAATATTTGCTCAAGGGCACTACCGTTACACTTAATGCACCCTCTTACGTGCTTGACAGAGACGAGGAAGGATACGTAAAAGCGCAGATAATGGACGTGAAGAATTTAAATACAGGCGTGGTTTCTCCTACCGTGGTTCTTCTTTCAAAAAAGAGCAGTGCAGATGACTTTTCATTCGCTGATTGTAACGTGAGTTTCGGTGACGGATACCTCCAGCTCGGCAAGTGGGAGATTGAAGGCAAGTTCAGACTTTACGATGAAACCGGCGAGGTTGTTACAACAAATGAGAAATACCCCGACGGTATAGGAAGTTACAACAGATGGAACGTAGTTTACTACGGTCAGGCTACGCTTACCACCGGATACACGATCAACTCCGAGGCAAAGTCGTTTTATCCCACGTTGACAACGAACAATCCCGGTGCGGCAAACGACCACTCCTACCAGATTATTTCCACCTTCGGCGAAGAGGGAAGTGCCGCATCGTTTTCAAATCAGGCGATACAACTTCCGACACACAGACTCTACTTGAAGATAACGAACGGTGCGCTCAATATTCAGCATATGCACTATTCGAAAAAAGGTGGATCGTGGAATTATTATTACGTCATCACGCAGACGGAAATCCCTGCGGGTGTGCCCTTCGACTACACTGCGACAATGGATGTGGTTTCTTCGTCCTTGACGGCGGAAGAGGCAATGTCTAATTATAAGGCAAAGGGTTATTTGAACATTTACGCAAACGGAAATTCGATTTTTGATCCTTCTTATTACGCAACCTCGCAGGAGTCTGCCGACAGTAACTACTGGTACGTAGGTGACATTTCTATGTCCTCAATAGGAACGGGCTCTGCACCGAAAATTTATTCCATAAGAATATATACAAAGGCATTGACCGAAAGCGAAATAGAACAGAATCACTTTGCGGATATAGCGAAGTTCTACCGCCTTGACGTAAGCAAAATTGAAGAACTTCCTAATATGTTCAAAAAGAATCTTTATGGCATATTCAACGAATATACGGTAGGTGATAACGAAGTTGACGCTTCGGCACTTCAGGCAATACTTGACGAAAACATAGACGCTATACTCGATTCGAGCGAGGATATGTTTGGCGCATCTGCTATCGTTAATTTCATCGGCTATCAGGCGAGAGTAAGTTCGTATAACGGTCTTCGCGCAATGTATTCCGTAGACGAAACGGCACTTGCTACTCTTGAAAGTCAGGGATACGACGTAGAATTCGGCGCGCTCGTTACTTTGGCAGACGGAAAAACCGCAGAGAGCATAACCGTCTCGAAAGATGAAAACGGAAACACAGTCGCAAACGAAGGCGTAAGTCTCACAGAGATATACAATACAAGCGACAAGTACGTCGGCAAGATATATAGAGACGAAAGCGGAAAGGTTTCGTTTGTCCTCACCGTTACTTATACCGAAGAAGATATGCAGACTGTGAGATACTATAGACAAGACCTCATCTACAAAACCTATATAGCAGTAACCGATAGAGAAACGAACGAGACAGTATTCATCTATCCCGACAATTCTTCCGATTTGTTCGGTGAGTCTGTCAATATGTTCAAAGTAGCAAACCATTTTGTAAACAATAGTGAGCAAAAATACACCATTCTTCAAAAAGTCGTGAAGGTTTGCAACGATGACCTTCCTGCTTTAGAGTACGTAATAAACGGCAAAAAAGTTGAAAACTATACGATAGTAATAAGCGACGAAAAGTACAGAGACACAGCAGAGCAACTCCAACGCAAACTCTATGCGCTCACAGAATATGAACTTCCGATATCCGATTCGCCTCTATATTACGGCATTGCCATAAACGTCGGCAAAAAAGACACGGCAAACGTATGGGAATACAAGATTGAAGCAAAAGGAAGTGTTATAGACCTTTACGGAAGCGGTACAAGCGGAGCACAGTATGCTATCGAGGAATTTGAAGATATGCTCAAAGAAGGCAACGAGTTGACCGTCGAGGGTGCAAGTTATGACGCAAACGAATTCCGTGTTGACGGAAAAACCTATGCAATGGACACCTTCTTTGACGGAAACGGAAAACTTACACTCGGTGAAGTTGCCGAGCCGAAGATAGTTTACGCTACCTTCAACGAAATCCCCGACGAAGTGAAAGAAGAAGGCTATCTCGTTATGACCTTCCTCGGCGCGTCAAACTCCGAAGGCGGTAAAGAATACTTTGCATTATTTGCACAGGCGGTAGCGGACACTTTGAAGAGAAACGTAGTTTACTACAACGCAGGTGTCGGCGGTACGAAAACAACGCTATCCGCGCCGAGATTCTATCAGTCGGTGGGACAGTATGCACCCGATATCGTAGTATTTGACGAAAACAGTAACGATACCTCGTCAAGCAAGACGATACATCAGACCTACGTTGAGTCGGTTTTGTATCAGGTACAGCAACTTGACAAAATTCCCGTTGTGATATTCAATCAGATACCCCGTCCTAACGAGAGCGACAGTGCCGTTGTTGCCAATTCCTACACAATGATAGAGAATAAGACTCAGGTAACTTCCTACTACGGAATTTCCAATATCGACATTTACTCAAGTCTTCAGGAAAGATACAAAGAAGTGATTGCAGACCTTGAGGAAAATGGCGAAGAGTCCGAGTATTATGCGACGTACACGAAGGCATTTTCCGACCTTGTCGGCAAGTATTCCGTATTCTCGACCTATCTTGACACCTTGAAAAACGAGAAGACTATGACATTCCTCGGCTACCTTGCGGTGTATTACAATCTCACAGCCGAAACAACTTCTACCACTCCTGCATACAACGTACATCCGAAGCAGGACGGATACAAACTTTTCGGCGAAGTTATGACGGAAAAGTTCCTTGCAGACCCTGCTTTGTTCCTTGCAAATATGATAATGCCCGAAGGCTACGACCTTTACGCACCCGAAAACACCTCGCTTGTCAAGGCACAGTATAATTTGATTGGTGCTGACGGCACGGTTCTCACAAACGGCGAGGAAAACGGCGAAAAGAGAGAAATAATTTACTCAAGCACAGAAGGTGTAAGCGATTGGAATATCTATTCCGCAGACTCGCCCTACACTCCCGAAGGCTCAAACAAGTCAACGGCGGAAAACTACAACCCCAACTACGACAAAGAACGGCTTCTCGTTACAACCGAAGGATTCGTGTACAAGACCCCCTACTTTGCAAACGGAATAGCGCAATGCTATAATAAGTCGGGCGCATCATTCAGTTTCAAGACGACAGCAGACGAGATTTCCTTCTACCGTCCTATGTCGGGTGTCGGAAGTGTCGCCGACGTTGTGGTAACAAACAAGGCGGGCGAGGTTATACCGACTACAGTTTCGACCGTGACTTGCTATGAAAACGTGACCGCTTCATTCGGCAGACTTGCGGATTATATCAAACTCCCCGGCGACGGCGAGGAATATACCGTTACGTTGACCGTAAGAGATGCTACAAGCGACAGATATATATTCCGTTTCGGATATATTATCGAGCGATACCTCGCTGAATAAGTTTGGCTTTCGTATTTTGGCGAGACCACAAACATAAAAGGCTTTCTCAAGAAATTTGAGAAAGCCTTTTTTATATTAAGTTGAATGGATAGGGAAGAGTGTGCCGAAGTCGTGGGGGGAGAGGTTTGACTTGCCGAGTGTTATTACGGGGTCTTCGTCTGTTTTCCACGACTTGCCGTTTATTGTGATTTTCAGGCGAATGGCGCATTTTCCGTTCCATTTGTCTTTTGGAATGACGGCGGAGAAGAGATGCTCTGCTTTGCCGTTTTCAAATTTGCTTTCGACTTTGTATTTGGAAAGTTCCTCGTCTACAAGGTCGCCGTAGACAGATTGATGCGAAAGAACGCAGTAGCCGAGTTGCAAACCTTTGTCTTTTGAATAATCTATTGTGCTTTCGGGGTGAAATAGCGCAAACTCAAAGCACACGGAAAAACAGTCGTTTTCGTTGCAACTGATGGGGAGTTTGATACTGTCGCCGTCGATATACGCGCCGAATTTCCGTTCTTCGTCAATTTCTTCCCACGCAAACTTTTCGCTATCACAGCCGAGGGGGTAGAAGTCTTCGTCTTCGGCATAATAGCAAGCGAGCGGACGCTCACCGTTGAGAAGCCGCGTTCTTATTTTACGATAGTCGGTATCAAACAGTTTTTCAAGTTTGCCTATGCGCGATTTCAACTTTTCGGGGAAGAATTTGAAGCCTTCCGCTTCCGAATGGTAGCCTATCCTTGGGTCAAGTTCGCAGAGGCGAATCATTTTTTCAGAGTTTTCTATTTCGCGTGCGGTTATTGCTTCCATCTCCGTGACGGTTACCCACGGGTCGCATTCGCCCGTGCC
This sequence comes from Eubacteriales bacterium, assembly GCA_045653255.1. GTDB lineage: Bacteria > Bacillota > Clostridia > Oscillospirales > CAG-272 > UBA1740. Next base: position 11,095 of record JAZOLR010000156.1, read on the forward strand.
GAGCAACTCGCGGAGTTTGTAGAAGCGCAGGATGTTTTTTCCCGATTCAAAGAGAATTTTTATCGCGCGGACGCAAGTGGAATGCTCGTCGTTTTCGTCAAGCGGAAGCAGTTTTTCGCCCTTTTCCCACTTCTCGCACATAGACGAGAGCAGAGTTATCGCCTCGTCAAGCGTGTGACCTTTGAAAAGGCACTCGCCTATTCTGTCGCCGTCGGGTGCGTCAAGCAAAAGCCACGTGCGAGGCAGTGCGCGGTTGACGGGAATGGGGAAAAGTTCCCACACAACACCGTCGTGCAAAGGTCCGTAATAACTGAACATTATATTCGTCGGGTAGTCTCCGTACGCATCTTCGAATATCTCCCACGCGCGAGAGATTTTTTCTGCTCTTGTTTTGCCGTAAATGCGAGAGGCAAGTTCGAAAAGAAACGCTTTTTTGTCGGTGTAGTCCTGAACGTATGAAAGTTCGGTTGATGCCCTATTCATAAGAGAGGGATAATTACCGAAATACCAACATTCCATAATTCCCGAAACACCGAGTGCCGATGCTTCTTTGTACTTGTCAAAGAGTATTCCGGGTACGGGGATATAAGGCAGAGTTGCCATCTCGTGAGACGAGCAGACCTGCATTTTTGCATATACGGGGATGTCACTTTTTCTTGCCGCGTTTGCTGAGAGAGAGAACATATCCGACGGACCTTTGTATGAAAGCCAATAGTCCCAAGCGACACGCGGTTTTCCGAGTTGGATATTCACGCCCTTGTCTTCAAAGTTCTGCATTATTATTGCGTCGGACGGCGCTTTTTCTATATATTCGCAGATGTCGGCATCATCCCAATATCTGTGCCCGTAAGTCCAACTGATGAATTCCGCGCCCGTACCTGCGCGTCGCAAGCCTTCGTTTATTACGTCTATACTGTACGCGAGGTTTTCGCCTCTTGAATAGTTTTTGCATCGCGGACAAGTCTTGTATGACGAGACGGAAACGCAGGTCGAGGGGCGCTCTCCTGCGGGAATGGTTATATATCCTGCAAGGTCGGGGATAGCGCGGTAAATGTTTTCAAGGCAGTATATAATATGCGCTTTCGTTTTTTCTATTCGCGGGCAAAGCGGTTGTCTGTCTACTCCGACTTTCGCGCCGAGCATATCCTCGTATAGCGGTCGGTCTTCTTTTAAAAGTCCTGCCGGCTCAATAGCGAAAAGGTAGACTTTGATTCCGTAACGCTTGCATTTTTCCACAACGCGACGGAGTTTTTCCATTCGCTTTTCACAGTTTCCGACTTTGCTTTTTATGTACGGCGAACTTATGAGTTGCGCGAAACTCGTGTATATCCAAAGACCGTTTGTGCCGTTGTGGGCAAGGCGGTTGAGGTAGTTTTCGGGGTAGTAGTCGATATCGTCAAGAAGTTCGTCTCCCCATTTCGGTGCACGGTTGGTGGGGGAGAAAAAGCCTCTCGTTATGCGTCTTTTGATGTGAGATATACGCAGAATATCCCCTAGCGGAAGCACTGCGCTCTCGCGCTTTATCATTTCTTCTTCAAGGTAGAAAATAGCGCGTCTTGCGCCCTCGCTGTCGGAAGAATATATTACGCATTCGGTTTCGCTTACGGAAATTTTGTAACTCTCTTCGCCAAAACCGTCTTTTTTAACTATTTTTATAGGGTAACTTTCTCCGAACGCGGAGACAGAAATAAGAAACTTCGAAAAGTCGTCTTTCGCCGTTTCAAGCGCATCGGTAAAAGAAGGCTCAATTTCCGAGATGTACGCGCCGTAGGCAGAAACTTCGTCTGCGTTTGCACTTCTTTTTGTGAAAAAGTCTGGGCATTTTTCGTGCAAGGGGCTTTTCAGCCATTCGATAAATTTTGCGTCGGGTTGTTTTTCGAAAAATTCGTCAATACGCATAGAAGATACCTTTCTTTTCGTTTTGGAATTTATTACGGTAATTATATCATATTTTTCTTTCTTTTTCAATTACGCAGGGCATAATAAAATTGAAATATTACTTGCACAACTAATTGACAACACCGAATAAAAGTGGTATACTATAAAGAGAAAATTTTTGCTTTTCCAAAATGGAGGTATAATATGGATACAATGGCAGGATTGAAGCGTACGCATTACTGCGGCGAGGTTGAAGAAATCGGCGCAACGGTAGTAGTAGGCGGATACGTACAAAAGGCAAGAGACCTTGGAAACCTCGTTTTCATTGACTTGCGTGACCGCACAGGCATAGTTCAACTCGTTTTTGACGACACCACTGACAAGGAGATTTTTGAAAAGGCGGCAAAGTGCCACGCAGAATACGTGCTTATGGCAAAGGGTATTGTTCGTGAGCGTTCTGCAAAGACCGATAAGATAAAGACAGGTAACATTGAGATATTGGTAGACGATCTCCGCGTGCTCGCGGCGGCGCAGACACCTCCTTTTGAGGTTACAGACGATACAAACGTAAACGAAGAACTTCGTCTCAAGTATCGCTATCTTGACCTTCGCCGTGCATCGCTTCAGCAGAATATCATTCGTCGCGCACAGGTCGCAAAGGCGGCGCGTGACTACTTCGCGGAAAACGGCTTTATTGAAATTGAAACACCTATGATGATAAAGTCCACGCCCGAAGGCGCACGCGACTATATCGTTCCCTCACGTATACACAAGGGCAACTTCTACGCACTTCCTCAATCGCCCCAGATTTATAAGCAACTTTTGATGATTGCGGGATTTGACAGATACATTCAACTTGCAAGATGCTTCCGTGATGAAGACCTCCGCGCAGACCGTCAACCCGAATTCACACAGATAGACCTTGAAATGTCTTTCGTTGACGTCGAAGACGTTCTCGAAATGATAGAAGGCTTTGTACGCAGAGTATTCCACGACGTGCTCGGCCGTGAGATTCCTACACCTCTTCCGAGACTTACCTACCGTGAGGCAATGGAGCGTTACGGCTCTGACAAACCCGATACCCGTTTCGGTATGGAGATAGTTAATCTCTCCGACGTAGTCAAGAATTGCGGTTTCGGTGTGTTCACTTCCGCTATTGAAGCGGGAGGCTCTGTTCGTGCAATAGTTGCAAAGGGAGCGGCGTCGACACTCACAAGAAAAGAAATAGACAAACTCACAGAATACGTTCGCGGTATCGGTGCAAAGGGACTTGCTTATATCCGTTGGGTAGAAGACGAGCCTAACTGCTCGTTCGCGAAATTCCTCGGTGACGGCGAACTTTCCGCAATTCTCTCTTGCGCAGGCGCAGAGAAGGGCGACGTAGTTCTTATAGTTGCCGACAAGGACAGAGTAACTCTTCCCACACTCGGTTCACTTCGTAACACCGTTGCAAAGCAACTCGGCATTATCCCCGAAGGACTTTACAACTTCTTGTGGATTACCGAATTCCCCTTCTTCGAATACAACGA
>JAZOLR010000157.1:0-4164 GCA_045653255.1 Eubacteriales bacterium
ATAATATGCAAAAAATAGAAACAGTAACAATAGACAAAACTGCACGGAACATTATTGACGTGTTAAAACAAGTTGAGTTTTCTGTTGCTTCGGCGACGGCGAGAAAAATAGAAGTATTGAAAATATCCTGCGATCCTGAAAACACACTTTCAAGTGTTGTTTTGACAAGTCTGCATCGCGCTGTGCGAAAGTGTAAAAAAATGGAGAAGATAGACTTCTTTATTTTCGGCGAAAATTTCTTTTCGGGAGATGCGGCTACTGATTATCTTCTCGGCAGGGCGGAGTATGTAAAAGACGATGAAGATTTTGAAAAGCAAAATAAAAATATCGTTATAGTTTATATATCTCCAAAAAAATAAATGCGAGTTTTCACTCGCTTTTATTTTTTTATGTAGTTTAGTCAGCGTAATTTTCTTCGAGGTAGTTAACTACGTCGCCAACTGTAATAAAAGTATGAAGGTCTTCATCATCAATTACGAGATTGAATTTTTCTTCGCAAAGGAGTATGAGGTCGGCAAGTTCAAGAGAATTTACACCGAGGTCGTTTGCGAGTTCTGCCTCCATAGTTATTGCTTTTTCATCAACGTTGAGTTCTTCTACAAGAAGAGATTTGAGTTTTTCAAACATGTTTTTTCCTCCATTAATTTAAGAATTGACCGAATCTCATTTTATAAGGTAACGTTTAATTTTTCTTGAGGTGTTTTTTTCAAACTCCTCATATCTAATTTCTACGTCGCTTATGTGTTTAAAAGACGGTAAACGCTTGTTAATATTTATTACAGCGGCTTTGACCGCATCGTAAACTTCTGTTGGCTTTTTGCCTATTATCTCGGGATCTTCCGAGTTGGGAACAACAATAGCGGTAATTACGGGTTCATTCTTTTCATTCTTTCTGCCGATAACGACCGATTCAAGTATAAACGGAACGTGAGAAAGATATTCTTCAAGTTCCTCGGGGAAAACATTTTTGCCGTTCGAAAGTATAATTACATTTTTCTTGCGACCCGTAATGTAAATATATCCGTCTTTTAAGTAACCTATGTCTCCCGTGCGGAAATATCCGTCTTCAGTAAAGACTTTGGAAGTCGCTACTTCGTCCTTGTAGTATCCGAGCATTACGTTGTCGCCTTTGACAAGTATCTCGCCCGTTGTTTGCCCTTCGTCGTAATCTATTTTTACTTCTACGTTAGCAACGGGAGTCCCTACCGATTTCAGTCGGACTTTTCCGGGTGAATTAACGGACACAAGCGGAGAACATTCCGTTATTCCGTAACCTTCAAGAACTGTTATTCCAAAGTGGTAAAAGTCTTCAATTATTTCAGGGCTTATCGGTGCGCCGCCGCATACTATGCTCTTAAGATTTCCGCCAAATGCTGCAGTGATTTGACCGAACAACTTTTGACGAATATCAATTCCGACATTGAGAAGTCCCGAATTCATTTTCATTGCCGCGCGAACCTTTTTTTCAAGTCCTTTTTTTCTTATCTCGTCCCAAATTCTTTTGTGCATTGTTTCCAAGAATAAAGGCACAAGTACAAGGGTAGTAGGCTTGAATTCGCGGAAAGTTTTTAAAACTTTTTTGATGCTTGGGTTTATCATCTGTGCGCCACCGATAGCAATGACGCCGAGTTGTCCGCACATCATTTCGTACGTGTGGTGTATCGGAAGAACCGAAACAAAAGTACATTCGTCATCATACGACATAGAATGCGTAGCGGAATTGAGGGCGGATATTAGATTCTTGTGAGAAAGCATAACCCCCTTGCTTGTTCCCGTCGTTCCTGACGTGAAGAGAATGGCGCTTCTTTTTTCAAGTGTCGGGGAGAGTGCAAGGTAAGTTTCGTTTCCTTTTTCAAGTTCCTTCTTTCCAAGTTCAACGAGGTCGTATGCACTTATCGTTGTATCACTCATCACATAGGACTCATTCGGTTGGATAGGAATGAACAGTTTTACGTTTGGTATATCGTTTATGATTTGCGGAATTTTCTCGTTGTAAAGGGAAGTATAAGCCACAGCATCCGCTTCTGCATGGTTCAAAAATGCCGCAACTTGAGACAATGCGATTTCCTTGTCAAGCGGTATTATCGTTCCGTTACTCGTTACTGTAGCCAAATATATAGTAGTATACATTGGGTGGGTGTCGCCTATTATAGCAACCCTTTTCCCTAAAATGCCTAATTTTGCAAAAGCGGTACCTATAGCATCTAAATTGCTTTTTAAATCTCTATACGTCCACTTTTTTTCAGTTTCATTTTCTGTATATGCGTAAAGAAGCTTGTCTCCAAATTTCGCTTCGCACTTATAGACCATATCCCGTAGGTCGTCAAACAACATCGGGGGCTTGGCCTTAAGGTTGTTGAGCATTCGCATGGCGTAAGTCTCCTTGTTAAAACGTGGGGCTTTTTAATTAAAACTATGATATATTTTATACTATTTATTCGTATTTGTCAAGAAGAAAAATCTTTTAGTAAAAAATAGCGCTAAAAACTAGTAAGATTAACTTATTGCACAATGTAGAAATTGGTATTTTTAATGATGTTTTGGAGTTTTGTTCTTGATTTCTAATTTTGGTATTTACTTTTTTTAGTTTATATGATAAAATAAACTTACGTAAAAACACGATTGAAAAGTTTACATACAATTATTGAATGGAGATAAGACTCGTGAGCGGATGTGCTATAATCAAGAAAATATTCAAGTTAAAAGATGCACCTACAACCATTGAGGAATTGATAGGTGAAAAAGCAGTAGTGGTCGAAAAAATACACAATGTTGCAGGTAGCGGACTTGTTAAAGTGAAAGGACAACTTTGGGCTGCCCGTGCCGTCGACTGTGACGCAATTTATGAAAAATACAAGGTTGTATCTATCGTTGCTATTGAAGGTGTAAAACTTGTCTGCAAATAACTAAAAATACAAAACAAAAAGCAGGTCTCTTGACCTGCTTTTTTAAATATGGGGTGAGTGATCGGAATCGAACCGACGGCCTTCAGAGCCACAATCTGACGCTCTAACCAACTGAGCCACACCCACCATATATGGCGTGCCTTGGGGGATTCGAACCTCCGACCTACTGCTTAGAAGGCAGTTGCTCTATCCTGCTGAGCTAAAGGCACATTCATACAACGACTAATATTATAACAAAACAAAATATATTTGTCAATAGTTTTTTTGCAAATATTTTCATTTTTTAATGCATTTTTAGCGTTATTATCAGAACGAATCCGCTTTCATTGGTAGAAAGCGGATTCGTTTGGTGATTTTATTTGTCAAATTTGTAAATTGTAACTTGTTTGTATATATCGCCTGCATGCAAGAAACCTTCGCCATGGTTAGGGCTATCGGGTTCTACTTGAGTTTCAAGACAAAATGCGCCGTAGTTTACGCGAGGGGAATTGCCCTTGAAAATAGGTTCGCCGCCGAGAGTAAGCCCGGTGTAAAGTTGTACGTGATCTTGATCGGTATAAACTGTCATGTTTATTTTTCCGTTTGTTGCCTCTGCTATTTTCTTCAATGAATAACCGAAAACGTCTTCTTCGGGAATGTTTTTGTTTATAACAAAGTTGTGGTCGTATCCAATGAAACTATCGTCAATGTCTTCGCCGATTGCTTTGAATTCGCGAAGGTCAAACGGTGTTCCATCTACAAGGTCACGACCGATGGGGAGGAGTTCGTCATCGACAACCGTGACGTAATCTGCATTTATCTTTACTTTTTGGTCAAGTATAGTTCCGTTTCCGCAACCGTTAAGGTTGAAGTATGCGTGGTTTGTCATATTGAGAACTGTATCTGCATCGCTCTTTCCTGTATAATCGATACATATTGAAGAATCAATGAGTTTGTACGTTACCGAGACGTTGAGGTTCCCTGGGTATCCTTCTTCGCCGTCAGGACTGAAAAGAGAAAGGGTGATGGTCGTATCTGTTACGTCGTCTACATTCCAAACACGTCTATTGAATCCTACAATACCGCCGTGAAGGTGGTTTTCACGTTCATTTTTTCCTACTGTGTATTCTTTACTGTTTAATGTGAATTTCGCTTTGCGTATTCTGTTTGCATATCTTCCGATAAGTGCGCCTTGATAAGAGGTGTCTTTTTGGTAATCGTCAATCGTGTCAAAAACGCACACTACGTCAACACCGTCAAAAAGAAGATTTTTCAACAC
>JAZOLR010000158.1:0-2267 GCA_045653255.1 Eubacteriales bacterium
TCAACGTCCTTGCCGTTTACGGTGATCATACCTGTACCGGGATAGATTCTAACTCTTGCTACGGACTTCTTTCTTCTGCCTGTTCCGTAAAAATAAGGCTTTGCACTTGTATACATTATCTTCTATTCTCCTTTCCAGGTAATCAATCAACAGCGATGGGCTGCTGAGCCTGCTGATTGTGAGTGTCGCCTGCATAGATCTTGAGGCGTGTCAATGACTTTGCACCGAGGGAGTTCTTGGGAAGCATTCCCTTTACTGCCAACTGCATAGCGAGTTCGGGACGAGTAGCCATGAGTTTGCGGTAACCAACTTCCTTAAGTCCGCCGATGTAACCTGAATGGTGACGATAGAACTTCTGATCAAGTTTCTTACCTGTGAGTACTGCCTTTGCAGCATTGATGATAATTACGTATTCACCGCAGTCAACGTGAGGGGTGAATTCGGGTCTATGCTTACCGCGAAGGATGTTCGCAGCAGCAACAGCAGTCTTACCAAGGGGTTTGCCTGCTGCATCAATCACATACCACTTGCGACTGATGGTTTCTTTCTTTGCCATAAAAGTGGACATTGTTTTTTCCTCCAATTCAAATATATGAAACTTTTTTCCATACAACGTTTTGTATTATATCATAAGTTTTTTTCGTTGTCAAGGCTTTTTTGAAAGTTTTTTCGAGAAATTCGTTTTACTGTTAGCAATGCTCCGCTTTTCTCTCGTTTTCTCGTTTTTTCTCTCGTTTTCTAATTTGCTATGATTAAAAATTTTTTTATATTTTTTGGATATTTTACACAAACAACGTAAAAAAGACCGCATTTTTTGTAAAATGAGGTCTTTGTTGCTTATCTTATAATCTCGTTAATTACATTTCGGGCTTGAGTGGTCTGTGCATTATCTGCGCGACCTCCTCACTCGGCCTTGTGCCACAGAAGAGGACTCTGTACACTGCGCTCACTATCGGCATTTCGATACCGTGCTTCTGAGCATCCTCATATACCGACTTACAGCTATTAACTCCTTCTACTGTGGAAGAATTGCCCGATAGCACGTCGGCTGAGTCTGCCCTGCCTATCTCAAGTCCTGCCCTGTAGTTTCTCGAATGAGGGCTGAAGCAAGTAACAATGAGATCACCGACACCCGTGAGTCCAAAGAAGGTATTCTTTTCTCCGCCCTTGTACATACCGTAGCGTATCATTTCCTGCAGGCCTCGAGTTATAAGAGCTGCCTTGGCGTTATCTCCATAGCCAATCCCTTCGAGCATTCCAGAGGCAACGGCTATTACGTTTTTGATTGCTACACCGTATTCTGCGCCTATCTCATCAGTCGTGACGTAGACACGAAGATACTCGTTTGAAAACACGGACTGCACTGATTCCGCCATATCGACAGAGGTGGATACTGAGCAGACGCTTGTGAGCTTGCGTAATATTACCTCCTCCGCGTGACTGGGTCCTATAAGAGAGGCAAGCCCCGCGTATTTTATATCCGACATTGTATCGCGGATACAGTCGCTTATGCGCTTATTTGTTTTTTGCTCAAAGCCCTTGCTCACGTTTACTATCACGGTTTTTTCGGATATATAGGGCTTTACGCTCTGTAAAACATCCGTAATAAACTTCGTTGGTACTGCCACGACGAGCATATCGTTGTAGTGCGAAAGCTCGGACATATCGAGTGTCGCTTTGATTGATTGATTTATTTCGGTATCGCCGAAAAATGCGGTGTTCTTGTGATTTTGGTTTATATCGTTTATTTCCGATGGCACAACACCGTACACAAGCACGCTGTTGCCGTTATCGGCAAGGACCTGCGCAAGCGCAGTTCCCCAGCTACCGCTACCGAGTATTCCTATTTGCATAAATTAAAGTCCTTTTTTGAAGTCGAGGGTGATTGTTTCTTTCGTTACTTCAAGTTGACGGAGTGAAATACCTGCACTCTTGAGCATACGCTTTGACGCTATTGTGTCAAGTGTGTGCGCATACTTGTCGGAGAGGTAAACCACTTCTTTTATACCGCTTTGAATTATTGCTTTCGCACATTCATTGCAGGGGAAAAGGTCAACGTAGATTTTTGCGTCTGAGAGATTTTTTCCTCTTGCGTTGAGTATCGCGTTAAGTTCTGCGTGAACGACGAAGGGGTACTTCGTGTCGTTGCGTTCGCCTGTTCTATCCCACGGAAATTCGTCATCGGAACAACCGTAGGGGAAACCGTTATAGCCTGTGGAAAGAATTCTGTTGTCGCCGTCTACTATACAAGCGCCAACCTGTGTGCT
>JAZOLR010000159.1:0-27721 GCA_045653255.1 Eubacteriales bacterium
AAAGAGAACGGGAACGGCATATCTTCCAAATCTCATATAAACAGGACCCTTGAAATTGATAGCTGCCTCAACAGCCGCTCTTGCCTCGGTGGCATCGGCAGGGTTGGTGACAGTCATGCCAGGAATAGCTCTCATAAGAGCAAAATCCTCTACGCACTGGTGAGTAGCACCGGCCTCACCTACAGTGATACCTGCGTGAGTTGCGCCTATCTTTACGTTGAGGTGGGGGTAGCCTATTGAGTTTCTTATCTGCTCAAATGCTCTTCCTGCCGCAAACATAGCAAAACTTGATGCGAAAGGAATTTTTCCCGTAGCGGCGATACCTGCCGCAACGCTCATCATATTTCCTTCTGCGATACCGCAGTCGAAAAATCTTTCGGGGAATTTCTTCTTGAATACGCCTGTCTTTGTTGCTGCGGCGAGGTCTGCGTCGAGGACGACGAAATCATACTTTTCTCCGAGTTCGGCAAGTGCTTTGCCGTAGCCTTCTCTGGTTGCAATCTTTTCCATTTTCCGTCTCCTCCTTATTTATTCGCTGTGAGTTCTGCTATAGCAATCTCGTACTCCGCCTGCTTCGGCGCTGCACCGTGCCATTCAACTGCGTTTTCCATATATGATACGCCCTTGCCCTTTACTGTGCGGCAAATGATAGCGGTAGGCTTACCCTTGCAGTTTTCTGCTTCGGCAACTGCCTTTTCTATCTCGCCAAAGTTGTGACCGACAATACCCACAACGTTCCACCCGAATGCGCGGAACTTTTCATCGTGGGGGGTGGGGTTCATAACTTCGGTGATAGGGCCGTCTATCTGAAGTCCGTTCCAGTCCAAAAACAAAGTGAGGTTGTCGAGTTTGTAGTGAGATGCGAACATTGCCGCTTCCCAAACCTGACCTTCTTCACTTTCACCGTCTCCGACTATGGTGTATACTCTGTATGCGTCACCTGAAATCTTTCCAGACAATGCCATACCGCAAGCGCACGAAATTCCAAGACCGAGAGAGCCTGTCGACATATCAACACCGGGGATATTTTTCATATCGGGGTGACCTTGCAAACGGCTTTCCGTCTTTCGAAGTGTCTTCAATTCTTCAACGGGGAAAAATCCTCTGTGCGCGAGCGCGGAATAAAGCGCGGGCGCGGTGTGACCTTTCGAGAGCACGAGGCGGTCGCGGTCTGCCTTCTTCGGATCTTTTTCGTCAACGTTCATTTTGTCGAAATAGAGATAGGTCATAACGTCGGCAATAGAAAGCGATCCGCCGGGATGACCGCAAGCGGCGTTGTAAACACTTTCAATAATGCCTATGCGAACGTCGTTCGCCTTTTTTTCGAGCATTGCTTTTTTAGACTGTTCCATGTTATTTTCCTTTCGGGCATGGTATATTTTCTTTTCATTTCATTTTACTATATTTTACGTAAAAAGTCAATACGTGACGAGAGTTTTAGTATTGCTTTTTGAAAAACAACGGAAGAAAAAGGATAATATGCGATATGGGTGTTGTCCTTATCGGAGAATTTGAACAAGGGTATGGGCATAGCCCGACTGTCAGACAATCCGCACAACCGAACCTGAAAGATAAAAAAAGAATTTTCTCGGCAAAAAGAGATTGCTATGCGAAGATAGGATTTTTCCGTGAGTATATCAATCTCTTTTTGTAATAGTAGGCGGTGCAAGAGCACGTCCGAGGCGACGAACGGAAAAAGCAAGCGAAATTTTATTTCGATTGCGGTTATACCAAAATCCACCGCCCAGAAAAAAAGAAAAAGTCACACACGAACAGGTGCGTGTGTGACTTAAAATACGAGAGGTTAAATTACTTAACTTCAACTTCTGCGCCAGCAGCCTGGAGTTCAGCAGCGATCTTGTCTGCTTCGTCCTTAGCAACTGCTTCTTTAACGGTCTTAGGAGCGCCTTCAACGAGGTCCTTTGCTTCCTTAAGTCCGAGACCTGTGATGCTACGAACTGCCTTAATAACGTCAAGCTTCTTAGCGCCTGCTGCCTTAAGGATTACGTCGAACTCGGTCTTTTCTTCAGCTGCTGCTGCGGGAGCTGCACCAGCTACTGCTACTGCTGCTACGGGCGCTGCGCTTACGCCGAACTCTTCTTCAAGAGCCTTTACGAGATCGTTGAGTTCAAGAATTGTAAGACCTTTAACGAGGTCAAGGATCTGTGTAGTCTTTTCGTTTGCCATTTTTAAATCCTCCGATTTATTTCTGAATTTTTATTTTTCTTTTTTATTTACCGAATTAAGCCTCGGCGGGCGCTTCTGTTGCTTCAGCGGGTGCTTCAGCAGACTCTACTGCTTCTCCACTCTTGTCGATAATAGCCTGAAGAGCGTAAGCAAAACCGTAAAGGGGAGACATGATGCTGCCCATCATCTTTACGATAAGTTGTTCCTTGGAAGGAATTGTAGCAAGGTTTTCAACAGCGGCTGCATCGATTACAGCACCGTCTACGAAACCTGCCTTGATCTCAAAGGACTGTACCTTGTCGGCATATTCCTTCATGATCTTTGCGGGAGCTATGGGGTCCTTTTCGCTTATTGCAATTGCGTTCATACCCGTGAGGTACTGCTTCATTTCACCGAAAGAAACTTCATCGCATGCGCGTCCGATAAGGGAGTTCTTCATAACGGTGTACTCTACGCCTGCTGCACGAAGTGCTGCGCGGAGTTTTGTATCGTCCTCAACGGTAATGCCTTCATACTTAACAAGCACGCCTGCAGATGCGTTACGCATTTTCTCGGCGAGAACCTTCACAACTTCTTGCTTTTGTTCAAGAATTTTCTGACTTGGCATTTTTAAACCTCCGTATAAATTTATCTGAATAAAAAAATCCTTCTCCCGTAAAACGACAGTCTCCGAGAAAAGGATAAATATACTATGAAAATATATAAATCGCACCTCGGCAGGAGAGTGTCAAACACCTTTACGGGAACCTGCTGTCTTAGGATAACGCAAGTATTATACAACAAACTTTTCTATTTGTCAATACCTTTTTTAGAAAATTGTGTATTTTTTTTAGTTTTTAATATCGAATACAAATTTTTATAGCATTCGTGTCGGGATTTCGCCACTTCGCCGCGCTTTACTGCGGCAACGATTTCGCATTCTCCCTCTCGCTCGTTTGTATGTGTGCAGTCGCTGTATCGACACTTTCCTGCATATCGGGAAAACTCCGTAAAGCAGGGCAAAAGGTCGTCAAGCGAAAGGAAATCAAATCTAACGAAGTCAAGAAGGCTAAAGCCGGGAGTATCCGCAAGATAACCGCAAACGCCGTCTTTTTCGTTTATTCTGAATATTTCAACGTGGCGCGTTGTATGTTTTCCGCGTGAAATTTTCTCACTTATGTTTCCCGTTGCAAGCGAGAGCGTCGGGAAGATAGCATTCAAAAGCGTGGACTTGCCAACACCCGATGCCCCTGCAAACGCGGCGCACTTCCCGTCCGTTACCGTATCTTTTATATACTCGCGGAGAGCGTCTATTCCCTCTTTCGTTTCCGAACTTACAGAAAAAACGTCATAGCCTGCGTCTTTGTATATTCTTTCGTATTCTTCTGCGCTTTCTATATCGGTCTTCGTGAATATCGGCACGACCTTTATTCCGTTGTGCTCCGCTATAACGATAAGTTTGTCAAGTGTTTCAAGCACGGGCGCAGGTTTCGCCGTCGCTACCACGGTGAATATTATATCAAGGTTTGCAAGAGGCGGACGGATAAGCGAGTTTTTGCGCGGTTGCAATTCGCTTATCACGCTTCCCTCTCCGTCGCGCTCGACGTATACGTTATCACCGATAAGGATTTTCGTATCGTCGTGGCGGAATGCTCCGCGCGCACGGCAACTTATCCTTTCCTTGCCGTCCTCCGTCTCAACCTCGTAAAGACCGCCGAGCCCTTTTACTACTTTTCCGTATATATTCATTTGGAAAGTGCTCCTACCGTGAGTATCACTTTTCCGCTTTCAACGTATTTTTCGGTCTTTTCGCCCGCAGAAATACTCTGTGCGACAACCGTGCCAACGTCTTTTTCGGTTTCATCTGCGGAAATCTCAATACCGTATGCAATATCGTTTTCCACAAGGAAAGCAACCGCATCGGAAAGTCTCTTTCCGACAAAGTCGGGCAATTCTACGTACTGCTTATCTTTGCCCGCAGATACGCGAAGTGTGATAACGCCGCCGTCACGCACCTCGCCCAAATATGAGAATATAACTCCCTCGGCAACAGTGTCGCTGTATTCGTACTTCGTCTTTATACTTACGCTTATTTCATAAGCGTCAAATGCGGCTTCAAGTTGTACAAGTACGTCGTCAAGGCGGTATCCCGCATCAAGCACAAGCGGTATAGTTCTCGGACCTTCACTTATTATAATTGTAACCGTATCGCCCTCGCGGAGTTTTTCGCCTGCGGCGGGAGACTGTCCTATAACCGTGCCCTCAGGTGCACTTGACGGCTCGCTTTCGGTCACGAACTTGAATATTGATGCATCGTCAATAGTTATATAGTGTTGTCCTTCGTAATTCGGCACGGTGTGTTTTTTGTTCGCGTTTGCCAAAACAAACACAGCCAAAACGACAACGGCAACCAACGCAATAGCACCTACCGCTATAGCGATTGCACGAGCGTTTTCCTTTATTTTTCTTAACACGTCGGCAAAGAAATTTTTTCTTTCTTTTTCTTTCCGCTCGTATTCATAATAGCCATAGCCGCCCGACGCATATTCTTCGTTTTCCGTATTTCCAACGCCGTAAATAAGTCTTGTAGGTGCGTCGTCTTCGTCTTCTTCAACGTTTTCGTCTTCTTCGGCTTCGGTTGCGTAAATTTCTTCTGCGTATTCTATTTCTTCTTCTGTTTCTTCTATTTCTTCTTCGGGTTCGATTTCCTCAAATTCTTCTATTTCTTCCGCTTCTTCCGTCACTTTTGCGTATGCTTCGCTATCAAAATCCTCGTAGTCGTAATCCGCCTCGTCAAACTCGGAGATTGCCTCTGCTCGTTCAAATGCTTTTTCTATTTCGCTATCGGAAGCGAAAGGAATTTCCATTGTATCGTCTGCGTGGGAATTTTCTTTTTCTTCTTCGGGCAAAGTTTCGTCTTCGCCAATCCAAGCGTCGTATTCTTCCTCTTTTTCCGTCTTTGTCATCATTTGTTTGAGGCGAGAGAAAGGATTTTGCATAACTTTCGGGATAGGTGTTTCTTTCTTTTCAAAAGAGATGCGTTCAAGAACGCGGAGCATATCGTACGCGCTATCGTAACGGTTATCGGGATTTTTCGAGAGGGCGCACATTATGACAGTTTCAAGTTCGCGCGGCAATTCGGGGTTTATCTCCGTAGGGCGCGCAGGGGTGTCTGTTACCTGCATGACGGCAACTTCGGAAAGGTTTTCCGACTCGAAGGGGCGCACGCCCGTCGCCATTTCATACATAACTATACCGAGAGAATAAATATCGCTTCTTCTGTCTACCTGACCGCCTTTCGCCTGTTCGGGACTGATGTAATGCACCGTTCCTATTGCACGGTCTTCCATCAGGAAACGGTCAAGTCCCGGCAAACGCGCGATACCGAAGTCAGCGACTTTTATCTGCCCTGTCTTCATTATCATAATATTCTGCGGCTTGATGTCTCGGTGAACTATGCCTTTCCCGTGCGCTTCGCAAAGTGCGCGCAATACCTGACGGGCGCAACTTACAACTTCCGTCGGGGGAAGAATTTTTCTGTTGTCAAGATATTTACGAAGAGTAATTCCCTCTACGTACTCCATTACTATATATTTCACGTTTCCGCCAACGGAAATATCGTACACACTGACGATATTTGGGTGTGAAAGCATAGAAATGGCTTTCGCCTCTGTGTCAAAACTTTTCGTATTGAGCCCGAGTTCGTTTTTATCGTTCTCAAGGATTTTCAACGCAACTGTGCGGTGGAGAAGCGTATCTTCCGCGTAGAATACACGTGCAGAGCCGCCTTTTCCTATTGTACCTTTTACGTTATATCTTCCTTCAAGGGTTTTTCCTATAAAAGCGTTTACGTCCATTTATCTCTGCTTCTCCTCAATATTCTATAAGAACGGCGGTTATGTTGTCGTCTCCGCCCTGAATGTTTGCATACTGTACAAGATAGTTTATCTTTTGCTCTCCGTCGCCTTCTCCGCATATTATGGCGGCTATTTCATAGTCTTCAACGGAATTTGTAAGTCCGTCGGAGCAAAGAAGAATTCTGTCGCCCTCTTCAAGCGTTGTACAAGCGAAATCAGGTTCAACTTCCTCGCCTACTCCAAGTGCCTTTGTGATAAGGTTTTTGCCCGGATAGTTTTTCGCTTCCTGTTCGGTTATCTTACCTGCATCTATGAGTTGTTGAACGTAGGAATTGTCCTTTGTCACTTTTTCTGCCACGCCGTTTCTAATTATGTAAACTCGGCTATCACCTACGTTTGAGGTATAGAGTGCCTGTCCTATTATGAGCGCCGACGTAAGTGTCGTACCCATTCCGCGAAGTTCTTCTTCCGTCTTTCCCTTTTCATATACTGCGCGGTTTGCCGCGTATACGGCATTGCTAAATATGCGCTTGAGTTCAAAGGGGGTGACTACTGCGTTTTCGTTATCTTCGAAACGGTCGGAATAGAAAAAGCCGAACTTTTCAAGATACGTGGAAACTGCAAGGCGCGCCGCGGTCTTTCCGCCGCGAAGTCCGCCCATTCCGTCACATACAACCGCAAGAAAATACTCGTCTTGCGTTTCGGATATTCCGTAACTGTCCTGATTTTCCTCTCTTACTTTACCTTTATCACTTTTTGCAAAAAATTTCATTTTTTCCTCTATACACAATAATATAATATACTTTATTGGTTTTCTTCGTTTTCTTCTTTTTTCTTTCTGCGCAACTGACCGCAGGCGGCGTTTACGTCGCTGCCGAGACGGCGGCGCACAGTCGCTACCACGCCCGACGAGTTGAGGCAATCGGCAAATCTATTCACGCTATCCTTGTCACCGCGTGAAAATCCCGTGCCGTCGACTTCGTTCACTCTTATGAGATTGACGTGTATGGGCGCGCCCGTGCCGCGAAATGCGTTTTTCAGTAATGATGCAAGTCTTTTCGCATCTTCTACGCTATCGTTTTTCCCCGATATAAGCGTATATTCAAACGAAATTCGTCTTTTCGTTATTTTGTAATACTCAACGCAAGCCGAAAGAAGTACGGGGATAGGGTATTTCTTGTTTATCGGCATTAAAGCGTCTCTTTTTTCGTTGTCACTTTCGTGCAAGGATACCGAAAGCGTTATCGGCAATTCCTCGCTTGCAAGTTCTTTTATTTTCTCGGCGATACCGCAAGTTGAAAGCGAGATATGGCGGTAGCCTATATTAAGTCCTTCCTCACAATTGACAAGGTACAAGAACTTTTTCACGTTGTCGTAGTTGTCAAGCGGCTCGCCTATTCCCATCATTACCACGTTTGATATACGCTCGCCCGTGTCAAGTTGCGCCGCCATTATTTGTCCGAGCATTTCAGAGGGGGTGAGGTTTCTCACTCTGCCGCCGATAGTAGACGCGCAAAAGGCGCAACCCATACGGCAACCCACCTGACTTGAAATGCAGAGAGTGTTTCCGTGCTTGTATCTCATAAGCACGCTCTCTATACATTCGCCGTCTATAAGACGGAAAAGATATTTCACCGTGCCGTCTATTTTCGACGTCAGTTTTCTTTCTACTGTCGGAAGTCTATATTCGCATTCTGCGACAAGTTTCTCGCGCAAGGCTTTCGGCAGGTTTGTCATATTTTCAATAGCGACACCCTGCATAAGTTGCGAAAAGACTTGCCCTGCTCTGTATTTCGGTTGTCCGTATGCAGAAAGCAATTCTGTAAGTTCTTCTTTTGAAAGGGAAAGTATATCGGGTTTTACCTTTTCTTGTTCCCTTTTTACTTCGTTTTCCATTTATGTATTATAATCCTCGATTTTTATGCGTTTCTTTGTATCTTCGCTACGAAAAATCCGTCCGTGCCGTGAATGTGCGGATAGAGTGTGAGCATTCCGCGCTCGCTTTCAAGCGTTGATACGGAGAAATCAACGAAAGAAAAGTTCTCGTGTTCCGAGAGAAATCTTTCCACTTGCTTTTCGTTTTCTTCTCTATTCAGGGTGCAAGTAGAATAGGTCATTACTCCGCCGACTTTCAAATATTCAGACGACGCGCAAAGAATTTCATACTGCAACGGCACAAGAGAGGAAAAGTCCTCGTCGCGATAACGCAGGTCAGGCTTTTTCGCAAGCACGCCGAGCCCCGAGCAAGGCACGTCGCATATAACGTAGTCCGCGCAAGATACAAGTTCTTTTCTCGCTTCTCTACTATCGTGGCAGTAGGCTTTCACGCTGTCAAGGTGAAGTCTGCGCGCGCCGCTTTCTATAAGTCCGAGTTTCGATTCCGAGACGTCGAAACTTATCACTTTACCTTTGTCGCGCGAGAGAAGCGCGGCAGAAAAACTCTTTCCGCCGGGACAAGCGCAAACGTCTATTATTACCGAGTTTTCCTTTGGGGAAAGCGCTCTTACCGCCACTTGCGAGGCGGTATCCTGAACGAAAAACAGTCCTTGTTCATACCCAGGGAGGTTTTTTGGCATTGCGTTTCCGTCGACTAAAATTCCGTCTTCGGAGTACTTATCTTCTCTTGCGGAAAATCCGCGTTCAAGGAGTGCGGAAAGCAGTTTCTCGCGAGTTACGAGTTTGTTATTCACGCGCAAACAAAGAGAGGGAATGCGAGAGAATGCAGAAAGGAGTTTTTCCGTTTCTTCTTCGCCGTATTGCTCAATAAACAGTCTCACTATCGCCGTCGGGAATGAATACTTCACCGAGAAATGACGCGCAAGATTTTTCTCTTTCGGGGGCGGATTGAGTGTTTCTCTTTCCCTTTCGCAACTACGCAAGACCGCATTGATAAATGCCGCTTCGCCTTTGTTTCTCGCCATTTTCACACATTCGTCAACCGCCGCGAAAGCAGGTACGCCATCCATAAATAAAAGTTGATAAAGACCTATACGAAGTATATTTTTCGTGTATGCGTCTATTTCGTCTTTCGGGCGTTTCGCGAGTATCGCCATATAGTAGTCGAGAGTTATTCTCTTTTCCGTAACTCCGTATAAAAGGGCGGTAAGAAATCGTTTTTCGTCCGCAGTTATAGCATGCGCGCCCGAAAGCATAAGATTGACGTAAGTGTTTTCTTCTTCTGCGCGGCAGAGCATATTAAAAGCAAGTTTTCGTACGTTCATTTCTACCTCCCGTTTTTTGAGTTTCGATTGCCTTGCGGCAAGTTATTAGTTGTTAGTCATTAGTCATTAGTGATTAGCGGACAGTCCGCAAAAATCAACGAACGGTTGTAAACTTTAATTTACAATTTATCTTCTTCTGTTGTTATTACTGCCGCTTACTATAAGCACGAGGCGCAAAAGTTGCGCGAGCGCGACTGCAAGTGCGGCAACGTAGGTAAGAGCCGCGGCGGTAAGTACCTTTTTCGATGATGATATTTCGTTTTCCGCGAAACTTCCCGACAAGCGAAGCGCCTCTATTGCGCGTCTGCTTGCGTTGAATTCGACAGGAAGAGTTATAAGTTGGAATACCGCGGTAAGCGAGAAAAGCGCAACGCCTATATAAGCGAGTATGATTCCACCCGAAAAAAGAAGTCCTATCAAAATAAGCGGAATGGAAAGGTAAGAGCCTATATTCGTCATAGGAATTACCGCTGCGCGAAGTTTTATCGGTATATACCCTTTCGCGTGTTGTACTGCGTGACCTGCCTCGTGCGCCGCCACGCCTACTGCCGCAACACTCGTGCTTGAATACACTCCGTCGGAAAGACGGATAACGTTCGTGCGCGGGTCGTAGTGGTCGGTGAGGTTTCCGCCTACTCTTTCTATTCTGACGTCAAAAAGACCGTTTTGGTCAAGTATCATACGCGCCGCCCTCTCGCCTGTGACAGAGCGCATCGTATGTTTTTTACTGTATTTGTTGAAAGTGGTGTTTACCTTTACTTGCGCTATCAATGCAAAAACGAGCATCGGCACAACGAGTACAAGGTAATAGTAATCGTAGAAAAACCACATAAATATTTATCCTTTCTTTTTCGTTTTTAATAACGAACGAAGAATTTTCACTCTGCAGAATTTCCGAGAAGGTCGCCTTCGTTTATCTTTCTTCCTCTGATAAAATCGGCGGCGGACATTTTTCCCTTTCCTTCGGGTACGAGCGCCGTTATAGCGATACTTCCGTCCTTGCAACCTACGACTATTCTGCCCTCGCCCTTCGCGTCGCAAGAAAGCACGCGTCCGCATTCGCCTTTTTCGTCAGAAATAACGGCTTTCGCTATTTTCAACTTCTTGCCGTCGGGGGTGGTGGTATATGCGTAAGGGATAGGTGAAAGTCCGCGGATAATGCAGTCGAGTTGTCTTGCGCTCATCGAGAAATCTATCGCGCAGTCCTCTTTTTCTATCTTTGCCGCATAATTAGACTTGCTATCGTCCTGCGGCGTTCTTTTCGCCTCGCCTTTTTCTATTATGTCAATGGCTTCACAGAGCATTCTCGCGCCCATTTCTGCCGTACGGTCGTGTACTGTGCCGAAATCGTCATCGGGCAAAATGGGGAAACTTTCTTGTGTCAGCATATCGCCCGTGTCAAGCCCTTCCGCCATATACATTATAGTAACGCCCGTCTCGCTCTCTCCGTCCATTATCGCTCTCTGCATAGGGGCAGCGCCTCTGTACTTCGGCAAAAGCGATGCGTGTACGTTTATGCAACCGTATTTCGGGAAGTCAAGAGCAAACTTCGGCAAAATTTTTCCGTATGCGACAACCGCAATTAAATCGGGGGAAAGTTCGGAAAGCAAACGTTCAAACTCGCCGTCTTTCATTTTTTCGGGTTGGTATACGGGAATACCGCGCTCAAGTGCCGCCACCTTTACAGGCGGTGGAGTGAGTATATATTTTCTTCCTTTCGGCTTGTCGGGTTGGCTTATCGCCGCTATAACGTCGTAACCCTCGTCACAAAGACGGCAAAGGCAAGTCGCCGCTATATCGGGAGTACCCATAAATAGTATTTTCATTCGTTTGTCCTTTTATTAGTGATTAGTTATCAGGGTTAGGGGTTGCGGTCAGTGATTAGTTTTAACAATGAAAGGTCGTTGTTTCTGTGAAAGGCATAAATCATTTTACAAACCAAAATCAGCAAGCAATGAACCAATATGTCCACTGTCCACTACTCACTCTTCTATCTCGTCACGCGAGAGCATTCTCACCGCAACGTCGGTGAAAAGTTTTCCGTCGAGGTGATCAATCTCGTGGCAGAAAGCGCGCGCAAGCAAGTCTTTTCCGCTCACTTCAAAGGTCTCGCCGTTTCTGTTTGTCGCGCGTACCGTAACTGCGCGGGGGCGACGGGTTATTCCCCATTGACCCGGGATAGAAAGACAGCCCTCGGTGTCTTCCTGCTTTCCCGCTTTCGCTATTATCTGCGGATTTATAAGTTCTATAACTTCTCCGTCTTCCGTTTCTACTATCGCAATTCTGCGAAGCACTCCTACTTGAGGCGCGGCAAGACCGCAACCGTTCGCCGCTTTGAGTGTCTCGCGCATATCGTCAAGCAAGGTAAGTATTCTCGGCGTTATTTCTTCGACCGGTCTTGACGTTTTGCGAAGTATCGGATCGTCTGTTTTCACTATTTTAAGTATTGCCATTTTATATTCTCTCTTTCACACGCTTGTGGGGTTCAGATCCACGCCAAGCGAAATATTCTTATCGTTTGCATATTTGCAAAGAAGCCGTGAAAAATACTCGCGCGACTTCTTATTGAGTTTGCATTTAAAAATCATACGAAGTCGGTATTTTTCAAGCACTTTATAAGTCTGCGCCTCAAAAGGACCAAAAATCATCATCGGTTGGTCTTTGTATTCGGTTTTCGCAAGTTCTACGCACTCGTCGGCTATCTTTTTCGCCGCCTTCGCGAGCGCTACTTCGTCTTCTGACGTAAGTGTGAGTTGCACCATATCGCAAAAAGGCGGAAATGACAACGCACGGCGAAGTTCTATTTCCCTCTCGTAAAAACTGTCGTAATCCTGCGCGCAGGCGAGACGGATTATATCGTTTTCGGGGTTGAAAGTCTGTATCACCGCGCGACCGCCCTCACGCGACCTACCCGCTCTGCCTATCACTTGAGTAAGAAGTGAAAACGTGCGTTCCGATGCTCGAAAGTCACTGACGTAAAGCGAGGCATCGGCAAGTAAAACGCCGACAAGCGTTACCGCAGGGAAATCGTGTCCTTTCGTTACCATCTGCGTGCCGAGGAGTATGTCCGCACGGCGCGAGCGAAAACTGTCAAGCATTTTGTCATAGGCTTGTTTTCCTGAGGCGGTATCCGCGTCCATTCGCATTATCTTCGCATCGTGTGCAAATGCAGAAAGTTCACTCTCCGCTTTCTGCGTGCCTGCGCCTGCGTAAGTGACGTGCTTACTGCCGCACTCGGGGCAAATCCTGATAGGCTCGCATCTGTATCCGCAGCAATGGCACATAAGATAAGAGCCGCCCGACGAGTGAAACGTGAGTGATATACTGCAATGAGGACACGTTATAACGTGACCGCACTCGTGACACGATAGATACGAATTATATCCGCGGCGGTTCAAAAACAGTATCGACTGCTTTTCGTTTTTGAGATTTTCCTGAAGTTTGAACGCGAGGTTTGCGCTGAATATTGAGGTATTGCCGTTTTTCAACTCTTGCCTCATATCCACTATCTCGGTCTCGGGAAGTGTCGCGCCGCCATAGCGTTGGCGCAATTCTATCAGGGTATACACACCCTTTTTCGCCTTGTAGAAACTTTCAAGCGAGGGGGTAGCCGACGCAAGTAAAACGAGAGCGTTATTCTGCCCTGCTCTGTATGCGGCGACGTCTTTCGTATGGTATTTCGGAGACATATCCGACTTGTAGGTATGTTCGTGCTCTTCGTCAATTACCAAAAGTCCGAGATTTTTTACGGGGGCAAACACCGCCGAGCGAGTGCCGATAACGAGGTCTGCTCTGCCGTCGGCAATTCTGCGCCACGCGTCAAATCGCTCGCCCTCGGAAAGCGAGGAATGTATCACCGCAACTCTGTCACCGTAGCGGCGGCAGAATATCCCTACCGTCTGCGGTGTAAGAGATATTTCGGGCACTAACATAATAACCGCGCGCCCGTCACCCAAGGTCTTGTCTATCATTTTCATTATGACCTTGGTTTTTCCGCTTCCCGTAACTCCGTAAAGCAACGCGCAGTTTGCCTTTTCTTCGCTATAAAGTTGCGAGAGTTTTTCGTATGCGGAATTCTGACCTGAATTGAGGACTATTTCTTCTTTGTCGGTCACTTTTATATCCGCGTACGGATTTCTTATATCCTCTATTTCCGAATAGGAAATAAGCCTTTTTTCCGTAAGGCTCGAAAGCATTGCCGTAGTCGCGCCCGTTCTGTCCGAAAGGTCGCTCTGCATCATACTCTCGTCTAAAAGTTCACGCAAGACCGACTTATGCGTTTCGCTTCGCAGTTTTACTTCATCGCACTTTTCACCGTTTATAAGCAATTCCGCCTTTTCTTTCGGTATGGCGAGGAAATATTTTCTCTCTACTCGGAGATTTCTCGGTCCTGTGCGAGAAAAGACGGGAGACGGTATCATTGCGCGCACGGCATCACCGACAGAGCAAAGCGTATGCTCCCGTAAAAAAAGACAAAGTCCGAGCATTTCTTCCGACAAAGAAAATCTGTCGGAAAGAACCGACAAAACGGGTTTCGCTTCTATCTTTTCTTCGGGTGGTAAAAATCCGCACGCAACGCCGTAAAAGGCGCGGTTGCCTTTCCCAAACGGCACGTAGACGATACTGCCGCGGCGAAGAGTTTTCGCGCCCTCGGTGTTTTCGCAAACTTTGTAGGTATAAGGCTTATCGATATGATAAGGAGCATTAAGTAAATATACGTTTACATATTCGTTCATACCAATGCTCCTTTTCTTTTATTTGTCTTTTTTAATTTTTAAAATTATTCTGCGGTTTCTTCGGTTGCTTTTTCTGCTGCTTCTTGCGCTTTCGCTTTCATTTCCGTCTTGCGAACAAGTTCCAAAGTACCGTCGGACAATCTGCCGATACCTATTTTAACTGCTTTTTTATCTCTGTATTCGGGGTCGATAAGTGCGGAAAGGGGTTTGTCTGTCTCGTGGTTGGAAATCATTTTCTCTGCCCTTTCACGTTGAGCAACGTATTCTTCTGTAACGAGACGGGCGGATTTTGCCGCACCGATAACGAGTTCGTAACGGTTGAATTTGTCTTTCGTAAGTTCTGCAATAGATGGATAAATCATTGTTTCTCTCCTCAAAATTTGAAAATATATGTTTTGTTTTTTATTTTTCGTTTTTGTTTTTATTCTTCTTCCGCTTCTTCGTCCGACGTATCAAGCGCAGAATCGCCCAAACGGTTTGAAATGGTTTCAGGCTGGATAGCCGAAAGAATGACGTGTTCGCTATCGGTAATAATTACCGCGCGCGTTCTTCTTCCGCAACTCACGTCTATTATTCTGTTGTCGTCTTTTGCGTCCTGAACAAGTCTCTTTATCGGCGCGGAATCAGGGTTTGCAATAGCCACAATTCTGTTCGCCGCTACCAAATTTGAAAAACCGATATTTATAAACTTCATAACACGCCTCTTATTCTATGTTTTGAATTTGTTCTCTTATTTTTTCAAGTTCGCCTTTTATGTTAACAACTATTCTTGCAATAGAAACGTTGTTCGCTTTCGAGCCTATCGTGTTCGTCTCGCGATTCATTTCCTGCATAAGAAAATCGAGTTTTCTGCCTGACGGCTCTTTTTCCGCCGCTATCTCGCAGAATGCGTGGAGATGACTGTCAAGTCGTGAAAGTTCTTCGTCTATCGCTATCTTATCGACGTAAATAGCGACCTCTGAAAGAATTCTGTATTCCTCGAGTTCGACACCGTTTTCCTGCAAGAGCGCGGAAAGTCTCGCTTTGAGTTTGTCGCCGTAGCCGACTTTGTCTTTTTTGGAAATTTCCTCAATCTCTTTCGCATAAGCGCGGACGAGTTCAAGTTTGCTCTTTATGTCTTCTTCTGTCTTTTTGCCTTCGAATTCACGCATAGCAACGTACTGCTCTACTGCCGCCGCGAGAGTTTTTTCTATTCTCTCCCAATCTTCTTCTATGTCTTTTTCCTCTTTTTTGTAGGTGAAGACGTCGCGGTTTTCCGCCACTTTCATAACGCTTATGTCATCTGTAAGCGAAAACTCGTCGCGAAGTTCGTAAAGTGCGTGAAGATATGCTTTCGCATACTCGCGGTCAAGAGAAACCGTACCTTCTGAAAGTTCGTGCTCGTCAAGCGACAAACTCACGTCAAGTTTTCCTCTCGTTATCGCGTTTGCGCGAAGGTATGCCTTTATGCGTTCTTCAAATGCGGAATACGCGCGAGGCAATTTCACCGTGCAGTCAAAAAATCTACTGTTGACGGATTTAAGTTCTACTGTAATATCCTTATCCGCGCCTTCCGACTTTGCTCTGCCGAAAGCGGTCATACTCTTTATCATTTTTATCTCCTTGCGTGCGTTATATTCACTTTTTCGGGGGTTGGGATTTTGATGAGTTTCTTATCATTCCGTTGAGTTCTTCAAGGAAAGTATCAACGTCTTTGAACTCGCGGTAGACCGATGCAAATCTTACGTAGGAAACCGCATCGAGCGTGCGAAGTTTTTCCATTACGATGTTGCCTATCTCGGTTGTCGTTATTTCCGCGACAAGCGAGTTTATAAGGTCTTGTTCTATTTCCGCTACTATGGCTTCCGTATCAACGGGGCGTTTCTGACACGCTTTGAGTATTCCCGAGTGGAGTTTGTGCTTGTCGAAAAACTCGCAACTTCCGTCTTTTTTGATAACCGTTATCGGCACGGAGTCGATAACTTCATAGGTCGTGTATCTTTTACCGCAGTTCGTACATTCTCTGCGACGCTTTATACTGTTTCTTTCTTCAATTGAACGCGAGTCAAGTACTTTCATATCCTGACATTGACAAACAGGACATCTCATATAAAAAACACCTCGTTTCTCTTTATTCGGGCATAGTATACCTATTATATAAGTATTCATTATATTATAGCACATAAAAAACCGCTTGTAAATGTTTTTTAGAAAAAAACTGATTTTTTCGCAGATTTTATGCTACTTTTTCGGTGTTTTTCCGCGTTTTTCTCCGTTTTCGCAAACTCACGCTCAAAAACTGTTGCGTCTTTTTTCTTTTTGTGGTAAAATTAACTCACGTAAGAAAAAGAAAACCGAAAAGAAAAGAGGAAAAAATATGAAAAACATACGCGACACATTCACACTCAACAACGGAAACAAGATACCCTGCGTCGGCTACGGCACGTGGCGCACACCCGACGGCGACCTCTGCGTTTCTTCTACCCTTACCGCACTCCGCGAGGGCTACCGCCATATAGACACCGCCGCATACTACAAAAACGAAAACAGTGTAGGAATTGCAATAAAAAAATCGGACATTCCGAGAGAGGAAATCTTCGTAACGAGCAAACTCTGGAACACAGAGCATTCCTACGAAAAGGCGATAGCCGCACTTGACGCATCGCTTTTAAAGGTCGGTCTTGACTACCTCGACCTCTATCTTATCCATTGGCCGCGCCCTATTTCTATACGCGACAATTGGGAAGAAGCAAACGCGGACACTTGGCGCGCGTTTGAAGATATGCAGAAGGCGGGAAAGATTAAAAATATAGGTGTCAGCAACTTTATGCCGAAGCACCTCGACTCACTCCTTGCGAGTGCAAACGTTGTCCCCGCCGTCAACCAAATTGAGTATCATATCGGGCAAACAACCCCCGAAACTGTAAACTATTGTAGTCAAAAAGGCATACTTATTGAGGCTTGGGCACCCTTAAACCGCGGTCTTGCGCTCGAAAATGAAGAGATAGCAAAGATAGCGAAAGCACACGGAAAATCGACGGCACAGATACATCTTCGTTTCTGTTTGCAGAATGGAATTCTCCCCTTGCCGAAGTCTGTAACGCCTGAAAGAATAAAGGAAAACGCGGACATTTTCACTTTCTCGCTTTCGGACGGAGAAATGAAAACACTCGCGTCGCTTCCCTATCTCGGAGGCTCAGGACACAACCCCGACAATATCGCATTTTAACGCGTTTTGCCTACTCGTTTCGGATTTTAACCTATCTAAAAGGAAGTATTGCTATGAAAAAAACGCCTTATTTTGATAATATAGCAGAAGTGAAAACCGTCTCACCGAAGACAGATAAAAGTTGCTTTTTCGGATATTATGACCTTATGGCGTATGATGAAAGCGACTCTTTTCACCTCTGCAACATCTCGGAGTTTGAAGACCGTCTCAACACGAAAAACGACGCTCTGACACTCGGTGTTATCGACCTTGAAAACGGAAATTTCGAGAAGATAGACGATACTTACGCGTGGAATTTCCAGCAGGGCGCAATGCTTTCTTGGCATAGGCAAAAGCGCGACACCGTGTTTTATAATATTTTCCGCGGCGGCGAGTATATAACCGTTGAAAAAAACGTGAAGACGGGGAAAGAAAAATATTCACCCGTATGCGCCAATATTTCGCGAGACGGAAAATACGGTCTGCGCATTAACTTTACGCGAATTTATGACTTCCGCGCAGGCTACGGCTATTGCAACACGCAGGACGAAAACCGCGATATAGCGCAACCGAAAAACGACGGTGTGTGGCTTGTCGATATGAAAAACGGCAAGGAAAAATTCCTTTATTCTTACGCCGACCTTGCCGAAGCGGCAGGATTTGCGAAAGACGATAAATTAGTGGTAAACCACATAACTTTCAATCTGTCGGGCGACAAATTCATTTTCCTTTTACGCAGTTTCCCGAAAAACGCGTGGGATTGGGGCACGTCGCTTATAGTCTCTGACAGAAACGGAAACTTCCGCGCGCTTATGAAAAAGTCGATGTATTCGCACTATGACTGGCGCGACGATAAAACCCTTCTCGGCTACTGCCGAGGTGACGGAATTCACTACGATATGTTCACCGTTGACGTAGATATAGGCAAATGGGAGAGATTGCCGAATAACGCTTATGAAAACAGAGATATTCATTGCCTTTACTCCCACGACCGCAGTTTCTTTATTGGCGACGACTACCCGGACAAAGACGGCTACAGAAGAATTCACCACTACGACCTGAAGACAAACGAGAGCAAAATAATTCTCTCGACCTACTCACCGCAAGACATAAGCACTATAGATATACGCACAGACCCCCACAACCGCTACAACCGAAAAGGCGACAAAATTTCCTTCGACGCTATCCACAACGGAAAACGCGAAATATGTGAAATGGATATATCGTCTCTCTTGTCTTAATTTGCACTTGAAATAAAACACGGTACATTTCCAAGTTGGACATTCATTCCTCCAAAATGTCAAGGCTTTTAATTGTGTAAAACTGAAGTTTATGTAATAATACTATTCCAAAAACTCGGTAACAGGACAGCAAATGGTATCAAACGACCTTATCACAAGAAACTACACAAACAAAAACGCATCGCAAGTAATACCCAATTTTGCAAGCGGAGACTTCACACTTTCCGACGGCGTGCTCGCGGAAATCAAAAAGGAAATCCCCGACTTCTTACCGCTTACAACAGAAAAAGTCGGAATGACAAAATAATGCAAAATGCTGAATGCAAAATGCTGAATGCAAAATGCTGAATGCAAAATACTGAATTAAAAATAACACAATCAAAAAAGAGCGTAAAGTTTGACTTTGCGCTCTTTATTTTTCGCCTTATCCCTTACCAAAACTAAAAGATTTTTTATTCCGTCTCTTTCAAATTTAACGTCATTTTCCCATTTTTCTCGGCGTAGCGCAAAGCATTGTAAGCGCCGCCCGTCAAACGTTCAACGTAACCGATTACAACATCGGAATGATCGACCATCCATTCATTCCGCGCCGTTATAGCCTTTTTGTGATGCACTATCTCTATTTCGTGCGGAATTATTATTTCATCGTAGTATTTTTCGTAGTATTCAATATCCTTAACGGTATAAGGAAGAGTAAGCACCAATACAATCTCGTTATCGCTATATCTTTTTTTCAAGTTCTTTATAAGCGATGCCGCAATCACGTCAAAATCGCCGTTTCTTCCTATGAAAATTTCGACGTATCCGTGAGATTCAAAAATACCCGACAAAACCGCCTCTAACCTTTCTTCCAAATCTCTCGCATCATCTATATATCTGTGTCCGAATAATGAAATAGAAAACGGTTTTTCCATTTTTTCCCCTTGTGATATTGATTCGTTGGTTGGATTCCTTCACTACACTCAATTATATCATCTCACAACCAACATTTCAATACAAATAACGGTTTTTATCAAATAATTTTTGCTGTTATATGGGTTAAAATATAATAAAGAACAAAAAAGGCGGTAAAAGACGACGATGGGTGAAAAGGACTTTGCTATAAGACTTGCGAGACTGCGCGAGAAGAAGGGTGTTTCCGCGCGCGATATGAGTTTGTCAATAGGTCAAAATCCGGGTTATATCAACAACATTGAGACCGGAAAAGCAAAACCCTCGCTTGACGGAATATATTTTATCTGTGAATATCTCGGCGTAACAGTGAGTGAATTTTTCGACACCGAATCCGCCAACCCTACAAAACTAAACGCAATAGTAAAGGATATGAAAAAACTGAACGATCAACAGTTAGAAACAATATCCTCACTTGTACGTGACTTAATAAAGAAATAACCAAAAACGGCTATCTCAACAAAAATTGAGATAGCCGTTGTATTTTTAGTTGCGGTTTAGGATAATTTTAATATTTTCCCTTTTAAAAAAGTAAATCTACACTTGCGAAAAGGTCTGTGTTCTAACGAAAATAAAATAAAAATCCTTTTGCTTGTGGTGTCGCCAAAATACGAAGCCGAAGGATCCTTCTCATAAGGATGTTTGCAAATTGAATTGTAGGGACAGGCGTCCTCGACTGTCCGTTAGAGCGAAAATTCAATTCGCAGAAAACCGTAGGTTTTCAACCTTAATTAAAAGTAAGTTTATACTTGCGAAAAGGTCTGTGTACTAACGAAAATAAAATAAAAATTCTTTTTGTTTACGGTCTCGCCAAAATACGAAGCCGAATCAATCCAATATTTTTGCAATCTCCTCATACATATAAAGCGAGCCGCAAATGAGCGAGGGGGTATTTTCCTCTTTTCCTGCTTTTATCAGTTTTTCCACGCCGTCGGGGACACTGTCGCAAGCGGTCGCGTCCACTCCCAAGCGAGTAAACACGCGCGCGTATTCTTCTGCCGACAAAGCGCGAGGATTGTTTGCTCTAACTGTATAAACGCGCTTCGCGACCTCGCCTATTCTCTTCGCTATATATTCATAGTCTTTGTCAGCCATTACTGCCGTAAGCAGATTTATTTTTTCGTCACCGAAGTATTTTTTCACGCTCTTTATTGCCGCGTCGACGCCCTCTGGGTTGTGACCGCCGTCGAAAATCACAAGCGGAGTTTTTGAAATCACCTCAAAACGCGCGTGCCATATAGCCTCTGCAAGTCCGATTCTTACCGCTTCGTCGGGAATTTCCATACCGAGCGCGCGCAATTTTTTCACCGCGGTTATTACTGATGCGGCATTATAGGGTTGATAACTGCCCAAAAGTGACAACTTAAGGTTACAAAAACCGTCATAATCAAAAGTTGTGCCGCCTATTTTATATTCTTTTACAGAAAGAGTTGACCTATCGACTACGGAAAATTCCGCGTCTGTTTTTTCTGCCGTCTCGCGTATAACCTTTTCCGCTTCTTTATCCTCGCCACCGTAAATTACGGGGGTGTTTTTCTTTATTATACCTGCTTTTTCGCGTGCGATTTCGGGGATAGTGTTTCCAAGAAATGCGGTATGGTCAAGCGCGATACCCGTGATAAACGACAAAACAGCCGAGTTTATTATATTCGTCGCGTCAAGGCGACCGCCCATTCCGACTTCCAAAACAACTACGTCGCATTTCTCGCGGTAGAAATATTCAAACGCGATAGCGCATATAAGTTCAAATTCGGTGGGTTTGTCTTCCATTTTCTCGGCAAACTCGCGCACGTAGGAAACAATTTCGGCTAATTTTTCGTCTTCTATCATTTTGCCGTTTACTGCCATTCGCTCGTTGAAATAACGCACGTAGGGGGAAGTATAAAGCCCCGTCTTATACCCTGCGCGGCGAAGAATCCCTTCAAGCATTGAGCAAAAAGAACCTTTTCCGTTTGTACCCGCGACGTGAATGAATTTGAGTTTATCCTGCGGATTTCCGAGCGCATTGCACAATTCTTCCACGCGGGAAAGTCCCGGACGGCTTCCCGTCCAACTTATCTTGTGTATATATTCAACTGCTTCTTTGTAATTCATTATATCTTCTCCGCGAGCATTTTAATTCCTTTGTTTGAAAACAAGACCGACAAAATCAAGACTTCCGCTGTCGCAATAATTGCGTAAACGCCGAGTCTTTCAAAAAACACGGGAACGTACGGTGTGCCGTAGTATACGAAAAATCCAAGCGACTTCACACACACAGAGCCGAAAAAGTGCGCAAGCGCAACGCAAAGCGAAACGCGTAACGCAAGCGGATTTTTCACAAGGCGGGAAACCGCGCCCGAAAGAAAACCGACCGTCGCCGCACCAAGCGTGATTATAAGATTTATTTCATACCCGACAAGCACACAACCGATAAGGTCGGCAATAACTCCGACAAGCGCGCCCCACAACGGGCCGAGCATTATTCCTGCCGCGAGTATCGGAAGATTTTCGAAACTGAATCTCACCGTAAGCGCGGTAAACGCAAGATATTTTCCAAGCACTATACTCATAGCCGAGAAAAGCGAAGCGAAAACTATGCGCCGCAAAAATATACTGTTTTTCGTTGCCGTTTGCATAAAAAAATACCTCCTATTCCTCAACTGCATATCGTCAAGGGAAAGAAGGCATATAAATTTCTCTCTTGCCGTATGAAGCGGGATGCAGAATATAAACCGCAAGCACTTGCTTTTCGTCCTATCGGCAACTCCCCGTCCGACAGACACTTCACGCTTATATTCTTACTCTTCTTTTTTAAAATATGAATAGAATGAATTTATTTCATCATCTTCAAGTGGATTATATCACAAAACAAGCGCACATTCAATAGTTAGTTTCAAAAAATGCAAAATTTTGTGCGCTTGTTTTTGGTATACTGCCGCAAAACCGCGGGAAAAGTTTTACGGATTTATTTTTCATTCCGCAATTGGACTGAAACGCGCCGCCTTTCGCTTCTAACAGTGAAACGAAAGTCCCATATCGGCGCAATTCACACAATTTGCAAAACGTCATTTATACTCAATAATAAGGCTATCTTTCACGTTTACGGTTTTTTCGAACTCACCGCACTCGGAAATTTCAACCGATACGCCGTCTGCTTTCGCGGAAACAATCTTTTTCGCCATACCGAGTTTTATTCTGTCAAGCGAAAGTATGCCTGATTTCATTTCTAGTGTTGCCTTATTTTCTTTCGTCTCGAAGATGCCCCAATTCTCGCCGAGATAGAAAGGTGCGCGGAAATTGTTTTCGTCTTTTACAGGCGAGAAACCGATAAACTTATGAGGCACGTCAAAGCGGAATCCCGAAAGTATCGGTATAAGAGCGAAACTTGCCATTGAGCGCGCGTAGTTGCTTCCGCATTCAAACTCGTTGTAGGGATTGCGCTTTTTGCCGTCGTGACGCTCTCTTACCGAGCGCACCATACGCAATCCTTCTTCTATCATTCCCTCTCCTATAAGAAGTCCTGCCGCCTGATACTCGAATCCCGTCATCGCCTCTTCGCAGTAAGGAATCGGAATTATCGGCTTGTATACCCCTTCGGGATAGTCGCAGATTACTGTCGCGCTCTCATCGTTGATTGCGAAAAGTCGCCACATATTCGTGACGTCGCGGAGTGAGGCTTTGTAGTTGTTTTTATAAAGTTCACGCGCCGCCGTTTTTCTCTGTTCGGGGTCGAAAATATCGCCAAGACCGCAAATATTCGCGTGCCATTGTGCAGTAAGTTGGTCTATTGAACTTCCGTCTGCTATCTGGTATTTTATCTCTTTTCTTTCATCATTCCAATACATTTCGGCGCAGTCGAAGTGGTCAACGATGCTCTTATCTTTTATATCTACCTTATGTATGAAATACTTGCCGTTGAAGAGATTTTCTTTCGTCCACGCGTAGCCTTTTTCGAAAAGTTCTCTATACTCTTTTGCCTTTTCGCTATTGCCGAGGTATTCTTCCATTTCCTCTGCCGCGCGGAGTGCCGCAAGATAAAATCCCTCAAGCCAAGACGAAGGGCCGAAAAGTTCCATATCGAGCGTGTGATGCTGTCTTCCCTCAAGCACGCCGTCGCGGTCGCGGTCCCACTCATACGTGTTATTTTCGTTGTATGCGTATTCAAGCACCTTTTCAACGTCGGCTATATGAGAGCGAAGCCAAGCGTCATCGCCGCTTATTTTCCACTCGCGATAGGTCTTTATAATACTTCCCATCTGTCCGTCTACGCAACAGTAAAAGCCGTCGCGCATACCGAGTTCGGTGTTTATTCTGAAGCGGAAGCACATTCTTCCGTTTTCGTCTACGCTATGCTTGTATTCGAGGTCGCGGATAGAGCGTTCAAGTTGCGGAAAAAGGAAGCAAAGCGAGTAAACGTAATTCCACACGTGAGTGCAAGTACCCTCGCAAGAACCGCCCTCCTCGTTTACACCTTCCCAGCCGTAGAAAGAGCCGTCCGTCAAGCGAATGACAGTCGGGGATTTGAGCACGGAAAGGTTTGATGCCGCCGCATCCTTTACGTACTCGTCAAGGGTGGAATCAAATATAGAGCGCACGAACTTTTCCGTCTTTTCGTAAAACTCTGTGAAATTAGAAAGCGAGTATTTTGCACTTGCGAGAGAGTCCTCAAAAATCGTCGCGTAGTAGTTTTTGAAGCACTTTATTTTTCCGTTTTCGTCTTTTATTATATCGCTTCTATCGTAGTTGTTCGGCGCGTTCCAAGAATAAACGAAACGCATGTTTTCCGTGCAAAGCGGTGCAATATCCGTTTTCGCGCAGAGGCAGGCGTGGTCGTTTCTATCGTCTTCGGGCGTGTCGTATATGCGAGGTGGAAGGTCTTCTTCAAGCGAGAGTTCGCGCCAGAAAGTTGTGAGACCATCCATCCAAAGTCCGCGGTACCAATACGCCTGACCGAATGCGTTTTTCGCGTCGGTTGCAAGTGTCATATCGGCAAAGTCGGGAGAATCGCTCTCGCACACGTGCGTCATTTTTACGCAGGTTATATCGCCGTCTTTTCGAAGGGTGTGGATACATTGTTTATAGAGATTACAAGCGGAAAACGCAACCGTTACGGTGAGGTTTTCTTCCGTTTTGTTTTTGAGTTCGTAGGAGAAAAACGCAGAGGGGATAGAAGAATTTTTGTCATCACCCGGAATAAGCGGATTGAACGCGGTCAAAGTTATCTCCAAAGGGAAATCTTCGTCAAAAAATCTTATCTTCGCTATCGGGTATTCACCTGTAAACTCGCAACCTCTAAAGTGAGGGAAACCCTGCATACTGCCGATGTCAGGGCCGAAGCCGAAGCCTGAATATTTTTCTTTCAAGTACGTGCCCATCAGTTCTTTTTGCACGTCGCCCATAAGCGCGCGGACAAGGATTTCTCCGTTTTCGCGTTGGCACTTGATAACCGTCATCGAGTAACCGTTTATACTTCCCTTTTTCGGGGAGTTGAGAATTTCCCAGTCAAAAAGTCTGCCGTTACCCGTAAGACCTATTGAGCCCGTACCGATACCGCCGAGTGGGAAGTTAACTTCGCGCAAAGATTCTCCTGTGTATTTCATAACAACATCTCCGTTTCAAACGAATGTATTTTTTAGTTTTGTTTCATATATAAATAATGAATACATAAATAATTTTATCATATACAAAATAAAAGTCAAGAGAAACCGAAAAAATTCTAAAAACAAAAGGACTGCTTCGGTTCCAAAAAAGCAATCCTTAACACATTATCAAATTAAAGGGGTTATTCGGCGTCCTCGCCGTCTTCGTCTGTATTGTTAAGCGCAAACTCGATACTCTGGCATATTATCTCGTTTCTTGAGAGATCAGATTCTGTCGCGACCTTATCTATTTTATCTAAAAGTTCTTTGTCTATTCTCACGGATATAACCGTTTTTTCGTGCTTATTAGGACGAAACAACATTTGTCTATCACTTCCTTACATACATATTATAATATATTTTGCACCGCTTGTATATATTCATTTTTGTATATCATATTTTGAATACAAACGTTATTTTGCCTAAAAACAAGCATAAAATAGGCATTTTTCGGGATTTTTACAAAATTTAGCCGTGAAAAAATCGGCGATATAACCAAAATACAAGAAAAAATTATGTAAAAAGTGACGGACATTTTGTGGCATAAATGCGATATTGCAATTGTAATTACATATTATATGTCATTTTTCGACATCGTTTTTGTAATATTTCACAGTGCGAGGGAATACCTTGATAATATCTACTTGGATTTAATGGGTGCAAAGGGTGCGTGGGCGGTGTCGCTTTCGCGGTTTTATTGGGTGTAAAGGGTGCGTAGGCGGTGTCGCTCTCGCGGTTTTATTGGGTGCAAAGGGTGCGTAGGCGGTGTCGCTTTCGCGGTTTTATTGGGTGCAAAGGGGGATAAGGCGGAAATTATGCAGAATTATCGGGTGAAAAGGTTGTGTAGGTGTGAAACATTAGCAACGGCGGCAAGGGTGGCAATGGTGGCAAGGGCAGTAAGGGCGGCAACGGTGTTTTTGTGCATCTTCATTTTATTGCCGTTTCTTTTGTGCGGTTGCGGTGACAAGTATGAAAACGCACGCGAGGTATACGAAATTTTCTCGGATGCTTACGGAGATTTGCCGCGAGGTGCTTCATATTTTAGCGAGGCAGAGGAGTGGGAAGACGGCTATCTTTCCGACGAAGCAGTGTATTCTTTATACGGTGACGCGGAAGGAAACACGGAATTCGGCAACGTGGAAAGCGCGGCTATCTATCTTTCAAACACGCTCGACACTTTTTACGAATTCGCTATATTTATATGCTACGACAACTATTCGGCGAGCGAAGTTGCGAAAATGTGCCATAAACGCATTGACGAAGTGCGCCGTTTGCACACTTTTGTTGACGTTTCTGCTGTAAAAAACGCGCGTGTTGAAATTCACGGCAGAGTTGTCATAATGTCCATACTTCCAAGCGAGGAAAATACGGCAAGGGCATTCCGCGCCGTCGGGCGATAAGGCTTTTTGCGAGAGGAGCACTTTCAAAAAACTTGAAAAGGATTTATGTTTACTTTTTTGCTTATTTGAAAATTCCGTCAAAGTCTTTTGCTTGGCCTACTGAGGATTTTTCTCCTCAAAAAATCCCAAAACGAGTTTACAAATGCTTTTTCTTGTGGTACAATAAAGAAAAAACTCTCACAAGGGGAAAGTTATATGGATATTACAAAGTTAGACAAAAATATGCTTGGCGACGGATTTGAGGAAGAGGGGCTTATATTCTACCCTGCTTCAACTCACCCGATAAAAGCATTCGGTATAAAAGCGTCGGGCGAGGGATTTATCCGCGTTGACCGTGAGATTGCCGCAGGTATTAGCGGCGGTGTAAGTGCGATGACGAACCACTTGGCAGGCGGAAGATTTATCTTCAAGACCAACGCGACGAAACTCGCAGTAAAATTCCGCATTCCGTGGGACGGCGTTAAAGTATTCAATCAGGCTAATGCGGGTTTTGACGTATACGTGCGTGAAAACGGAAAGCAAACGCTCTTGCACACCTACCGTCCGCAAGAAATTGACAAAGACAGATACATAAAGATAAGCCGTGACCTCGGCGAAGAAAAAGAACGTGAACTTGTACTTTACACTCCTGCAATGGCAGGTCTCGGAAGCGTTTTCATCGGTATAAACGCAGACGCGTATATCAAAGCGCCTACCCCCTACACCTATGAAACGCCTATAGTTTTCTACGGCTCGTCCATCGTTCACGGCGCTCAATCCTACCGCCCTGCGCTTGCCTATCCTTCTATGATTTCAAGAAAGTACGATATTGATATTATAAATCTCGGATATTCGGGCAATGCAAAAGGCGAGAGCGCGTTTGCGGAATACATAAAAAATATTCCTATGTGCGCGTTTGTGTATGACTATGACCACAACGCCCCCACCCCTGCGCATCTCCGCGAAACGCACGAGCCTTTTTATAAAATTATCCGTGAGAAAAACCCCGATATTCCCGTGATAATGATAACGAGACCTCACTTCCACGAGATTCCCTATGAAGAAGCAATGGAGAGACGCGATATTGTTTACGCGACCTACGAAAACGCGAAAGCACGCGGAGAAAACGTATACTTTATCGACGGCGGTCACTTCTACGACGACTTCGGCGGAGACGATTGCGTAGCCGACGACAGCCACCCGAACACTCTCGGCTTTTTCGCTATGGCAGAAAAAGTTTCCTCCGTCCTTGAACAAGCGCTTCCCATAAAGAAGGTTAAATAACAGAGAATACACAAAGGCGTGCAAAATTAGCGGACAATCCGAATTTGCTACGTTTAAGACAAAGAGATAACCCCGACA
>JAZOLR010000160.1:0-9196 GCA_045653255.1 Eubacteriales bacterium
GAAAATCGTTGCCGCTAAAAACAAGTACACAACGAGAATTCCCTTTATTGCATCTAAAGAAATTAAGGAAAAGGCAAAAGACGTATTCTTTTAATTTTTTCGGTGGTGTATTTTGGTATAACCGCAAACAAAAGGTTTTTGTTTATATTTTCGTTAGCGCATAGACGCTTTCGCAAGTGCAAATTTGATTTTATTTGATGTTGAAAACCTGCGGTTTTCTGCGAATTAACTTATATTTTGCTTGCTTTTTCCGTTTTCTTCGCTCGACGTACCCTTGTACGCCTCACGCTTGAAAACGAAAAATTCTCCTCAAAATCCCCTCACCGATGAAGTGCTGGATTTTGGTATAACCGCAAGCAAAGTGACTTTATTTGCGTGAGTGCGTAGGCACTTGCGCGAATACTCTTTCCGTCACGCTAACGCGCGCCGCCCCCTCTCATAAAAAGAGACAAAAAGCCGATACAGACTAATTGTATCGGCTTTCAATTTTTATAGAGAATATATGGGGTTTATTACTCGCTAAAGAGGTCGGTGGAGAGGTAGCGGTCGCCCGTGTCGGGGAGAATCACTACGATATTTTTGCCCTTGTTCTCTTCTCTTTTTGCGAGGGTTATTGCGGCGCAGAGCGCAGCACCCGAAGAAATACCGACGAGCACACCTTCGCATTTTCCGACTTCTCTGCCGAGCGCGAACGCGTCTTCGTCGCTGACGGTTATTACTTCGTCATAGATTTGTGTATCAAGCACGTCGGGGATAAATCCTGCGCCGATTCCTTGAATCTTGTGTGCGCCTGCTTTTCCGCCCGACAAAACGGGGGAAGTTTTCGGCTCTACTGCTACTACTTTTATATTTTCGTATTTGGATTTCAGGTATTTGCCCGTGCCTGTAACCGTGCCGCCCGTGCCGACACTTGCGACGAAAATATCAACTTCGCCGTCGGTATCTTCCCATATTTCAACGCCCGTTGTGAGAAAATGCGCTTCTGCGTTTGCAGGATTCGAAA
This sequence comes from Eubacteriales bacterium, assembly GCA_045653255.1. Classification (GTDB taxonomy): domain Bacteria; phylum Bacillota; class Clostridia; order Oscillospirales; family CAG-272; genus UBA1740. The sequence continues at coordinate 1,004 of JAZOLR010000160.1, forward strand.
ACTGGTCGGGAATGAAACTGTTTTCTATCTCGTTTTTCAGTTCTTTTGCTTTCTCTATTGCGCCTTTCATTCCGTTTTTGCCATCTGTGAGGACAACGCGTGCGCCGTAAGCGCGCATTATGTTAATTCGCTCTTGCGACATACTGTCGGGCATAACTATGATAGCGGAATATCCGCGAGCGGCGGCAACAGAAGATAGACCTATACCCGTATTTCCCGAAGTCGGCTCTATTATAACCGTGTCTTTATTCAAAAGCCCTGCTTTTTCTGCGGTGTCGAGCATATTTTTCGCTACTCTGTCTTTTATCGAGCCTGCGGGATTGAGATATTCGAGTTTTGCGTATATTTTCGCTTCGAGTGAGTATTTCTTTTCTATTCCCGAAAGTTCAAGCAACGGTGTTTTGCCAATCAGTTCATCGGCAGATTTGTATATTTTCATATCATTCTCTTTTCCGTCTTATATAAGACCGTAGATTTCGTTCAGATTTTTTATTATATAGTCTATACGAAGGTCGGTAGTGTTTTCAAACTCTTTGCCTTGCGTGTAGTAGCAACACGGAATGTCTGCGTTGTTTGCGCCTTTTATATCGCTTGTGAGGGAGTCGCCTATTATGAGGATTTCGTTTTTCTCTACTTTTTCTATATTGCCAAAAACGTACTTGAAAAATTCAACTGTCGGCTTTTCTGCGCCTATCTTGTCGGAAATGAAAACACCGTCAAAGAGTTTATCAAGTCCTGAATTGACGAGTTTGCGCGACTGTGCGATATACGTGCCGTTTGTGACTGCGTACTGTTTGACTTTCGTTTTCAGGTCTTTTATTATCTCGTAGGCATTGTCAAAGAAGAATATCTTATCTCCCAAGCGCACTTGATACTCACCGTTGAAGTCGTCTACTCCCGAAAAGTCTATGCCTTCCGTCTCAAAAAATTCGACAAATCTGCCGCGAAGGACTTCGGGTTTCGTCAATTCTCCGCGTTCAAGGCGACGCCAATATTTATCGTTTATCTCGGAGTAGCGCGCTATCATTTCGTCTGTGCATTCGCCAAGACCGAATATTTGAAAGCAGGTGCGGATTGCGTTTTTCTCTGCCGCTTTGAAGTCAAGTATTGTGCCGTCTATATCCCACAAAAGAATTTTATACATTTTTCTACCTTCTTTGTTTTTTCATTTTTAGTTTACGTATAAAGTTTATCACAAATGCAGAAAAAAATCAACATATAGCGTTCCAATATATAATTATTTGTTGACACGGCGAAGCAAACTGTGGTATACTGTCCGTAGATAATTATTTTTCAAGGGAGTTATTACCAATGGATTTCAAAGATTTTTTGGCGCAAGAAAACGAACAACCGCTCGACAGAATAATCAACGACGGCGGATTTTGCGGTATTTTCAGAACTGTCGGATGTGTAGGCGACAGTCTTGCATCCGGTGAACTTGAGGGCACGAACGAAAAGGGTGAAAAGACCTATCACGATTATTTCGAATACTCATGGGGGCAGTATATGGCGCGCACCGCGGGATTTACGGCTCGTAATTTTTCTCGCGGCGGAATGACGGCAAAGGAATACTGCGAGAGTTTTGCCGAATCAAAGGGCTACTGGGACCCTGCGCTTGCCTGTCAGGCATATATAATCGGTCTTGGCGTAAACGATATCAGAACGGCAGACAAAATTGACGTCGGAACGATAGATGACGTATGCCTTGACGACTACACAAAGAATGCAAAGACGTACGCAGGATACTATGCACAGATAATACAGAGATATAAGGAAATCCAGCCTGATGCGAAGTTTTTCCTCATCACTATACCGAAAAGAGAAGTTCCTGCGGAACGCGACGAGCGTGATGCGCGTCACAGAGATCTGCTCTACAAATTTGCAGAGGTGTTTTCCAACACTTACGTAATAGATCTCTACAAGTATATGCCTGCGCTTGGCGATGAATTTTCAAGAAACTTCCGTCTTGGCGGACATCTGAATGCAACGGGATACCTTCTGATGTCAAAAATCTTTCTTTCATACATTGACTATATAATAAGACACAATATGAAGGATTTCAAGCAGGCGGGATTCATCGGTACTCCTCACAAAAACACAGTCGACGTAGACTGATTTAAGGAGTTTTTGATGAAGAAGACGTTATTTTTACTTTTGATTATTGCTTTTGCTTTTTGTTTTTTCCTCTTTGGGTGTGATGAAAAGATACCGCCTATAAGCGAGCCGAGCGTTACTACAACAGAGGCTACACTAACGACAACAAATCCGATAACAACTACTACCGCCACACCTACTACAACTGCGTGTGTGACGACCACGGCAAAGCCTACGACAACAAAGGCAACTACTACAACTTCGCCTTCCGTTTCTACTATTCTTCCAAAAGAGCCTGCGGGAGAAAAGATACTTTACGGCACTCCTACAATTGACGGTGTGATGGACGAAGAATATCTTGCAAGTTACAGATATATTGAACTTCCGCTTGTTAATCTTAATTATTCTCCTTTGGGATTTAAGAGGACGCAAACTATAATGGCTAACACGCACGGTTTTGTTTCCTATCTTTACGATGAAGATTATTTGTACGTGTGCATAACGGTATATGACGAAACGCTTTGCTCTCGCGGTGAGAAGTGGCGCACGGAAACTAAGTGGCCGTGGAGCGATGACGGCGCGGAGATTTATCTGTGGTTTTCGGCAAAGGACAATATGGCAATACATAGCGATGCGCACAACATTCGCTCGGTATGTGACACACATATAGAGCCTGAGCGTGTAAGCGACGAGATATACACGGACACAGCGCGTAAAGACTGGTGCGCGAAAATAAACGAAGACGGAAAGTCATACGTTATTGAATTGCGTGTTGAACTTCCCGAATACGTTGTTTCGGGTAGCAAGATAGGTACTTTGCTTGAAATAAACGACCGTTTCGATATAACAGTTGAAAATCAGATAGGCGCGTTGTTCAAGAAACCGCGCTATGCAGGTGCAGACAATTTCCTCGTTGAGTTGGAATAACCTTGATTGAATATTTAATAAAAAAACAGATATGATGGCGAGCCATCATATCTGTTTTTGTTTTTAGTTTTGCTTATGGAAAATTATTTGATAATATCCCATTCAGCGAGCGCCTCTACAATTGTAGCCTTGTCGGTAGCAAGTGTGTAAGCGCTTACTGCGTTGTAAACTGCCTGCTTATCATCACCTGAAAGTTCAGCGAACGCATCGAAGTCGAGGTTAATTTCATTGAACTTAACGAGGTCAGCGAAGTTGTTCTGATTTACCTGCGACTCTGAGAGCACGAAGTTGTATACACGGATAGCGTAAATGTTAGCATCATAATTCTCGAAAATCTTGAGTGTTACGTCATCCTTTGTCCAAGTAGATGTCGTCGTCTTGTAAACACCGTTGACCGCTGTAACGATTCCGAGTGTTTTAGATTCTTCATTTATTTTTGTTCTATCAAATCCAATCGTATACGAGTTAACTCCTGTTATAGGAGTACCGGTAAACGTTGAATTTGCTGCAAAATTTGAAATATATGAAGTGCTTTGGTTCTTTATCTGAACGTTACCGCTGTTATGGGCAATTGTAATACGAGCACCAAGATATGCCGTCCACGATGCATTGGAGGAGAGACCCTGTGCTATAAACTGCACGGTATATCCACCATTGGAAGCACTTCTCGCATTGTTGATAGCATTAGTAAGCGTAAACGAAGAATATGCTCCTGTATGGACGTAACCGTCTCCCCAGTTTGAAGCATAGGTAATATTTCCGTTGGACTGTGAATAGAGCCTGTCGGTAAAGCCGTAAAGTTCGATTGCAGTTTCCGCACCCTTATTAGAAACGGTGAGAGTTTCATAATAATTCGACCAATAATAATCGTACGAAGTAAGGTTAAGAGAACCATCTGCTGCAATGCCATTCTTTCCTGCCTTTGCCACCTCTTTAAGCTGATCGTTTGAAACAATCACTTCATAAACAGGATCTGCTCCGCTGCTTATTACAACAGACTGAATGTTCTTTTCTTCGCTATCATAGAGATAGTGCGTACCATCTGCCAGACCTTCTATGCTTGTGACAAGTTTTGTATTCTTATCAGTACTATGCGTTTTGGGCGCCTTAGTGAATGAAGTATACCAAGGCGTCATAATCGGTGCAGAAAGTCCTGCCTGCAATGCATTTGCAGTGTATGCATATACCAGATGCGGCTCAAAATTAGATCTTGCAGCCTGGAATCTGTTAAAAGCATTTTCAGACATAGTAGCATATTTCGCGCTGCTATATGCCATCGGGCCATCGGTAGATTTTGCCGAGAAGAAATCGATGATGAGTGAGGTGTTATCAAAGGTTGCAGTTTCCTTGTTGTAGCCAACGTAGAGAGAGTCATAAGGAATCTTTTCAAATACAGCCTCAACTGTAATATCTCCGTCGATAAGTTTACCGGATTTGCCATCTGCGCCAACTACTAAAACATCTTCTGCGTAGTAACCCTTGAATATATATCCCTTCTTCGAAAGTACGGGAAGTTCAAGAGGCTCTCCGATATAGGCGTAAATCGTAATTGTTTCGCCATCCAAAGTATAGTTCAACTCTACTTTTCCAGAGATGGCATCATCAAGAAGTTCCTGAGCATCTCCCTTCGTGATGGTCTTGAACGTGTATCCTGCGAATTCCTTGTAAACTCTATTCTGTGCTTCAACGCTTGCATTGTGGAATGCGGTAACGTCAAGTGAATGCCATTTAGCGATATCTGCAAAGTTGTTCTGTGCTATTTCGTCAGCGGAAAGAACCTTTCCGTATACACGGAGAGCATAGATATTAGCATCTTCGGCTTCAAATATCTTTGAACCGCGGTTTGCAGTAGTTGAACCTGACGTAGTTTTTGCAAGAGAATTATTTACATAAACTCCGAGGTCGTGAACGTTCTCAGACTTATAATCATACGTAAACGTATATGTATTTGCAACAAAGATGCTGTAATCAACATTAAAGTTTCCGATATTAGAATACGAGCCTCCAGTAAAAGATATTTTGTCCGAAGTTCCACTTATGGTCATACGGTTATCACCAAGGAAAGCGTCCCAAGAGTTATTTCCAACTTTTTCTGCTATAAACTGAATGGTGTAATCATTCAAGTTAACATTATTTTCCTTAACTATTTGCTTTGCCGCAGTTACTGCGCTGCCATAAGTAAGGTAAGAGTTCAGACCCATATGGAAGTAGCCGTTACCAAATGATGAAGGATAAGTGTACTTGAACCATATAGCAGTCGTAATGTAATATTCATCAGTTTTAACGTATTCGTTTACGTAGTAAATTGTGGGATTATTACCGTTCTTATATTCGCCATCGTAATGTTTCTTCGCTTCGTCTGTCGCATTGGGACCGTATCCGTTCGCTTCGGTACGCTTGTCGGCATACGAACTAGTAGCACCTTTAGTATAATCAATATAGTAGTTGTTGAAGAACCAACCTTTTTCGCCCACAAGAATAGGTGCAGTACCACCTGTTACATAGTTTTTATCAAGTGAGAATACTGTGAATGGAGTATAAGTAGATGCTGCAGCACCAAAACGCGAACTTGCTTGAATGTCTTCATTACGATAATTAGCATCATTTGCAGGTAATATAGCGGTACCCTCTTTAGCAGAGTAGAAATCAAGAATAAGCGCTACATCTTCAAACGTTGCCTTATCCTTATTGTAACCAACGTAGATAGCATTGTACTTATCATAGAAGTTCGCAGTAAGTTCTATATCAGATGCAAGGTCAAAACTATCAAGTTTCTTACCGTTTGCATCAGTAACTTTAACGCCTTCTGCATAGTAGCCGTAGAAAATGTTGTTTACTTCACTATTTTCGGGAACTTCAAGAGTGAAGTCTGCGCCCGGGAGATAATATGCATAAGTGCCGTTGTAAGTAACTTTTATCTTGTTTGTAAACTGTGCGTAAACAGTATCTCCGTCTTCCAAGGTAACACCAGAGAGAAGATTTCCTTCATCATCTGCAACTTTTTCACCGCCGGTTTCTGCTGTAAAGAAGCCGTTGAATGCACGCGCTTCGTTTGCTTCAGGAACAGGAATATGTATATTATTGAGGTTTATTACTACGGGAGAAGATACACCGTCAACAACAACGTTAACAACTGCGCGGTTATAAACTATCTTATCAACTGCAGTCTGAATATCATCCTTTGAAGAAGCAAGAGTGAAAGCGGCTACAGCCTTGTAAACATCAAGTTTCTTTCCATCAGAAAGTCCGTCAAAGTCTGTAAGGTTAAGTTCAAAGTACTTCGCGAGGTCTGCAAAGTGATTCTGAAGAATTTCTTCGTTGGAAAGAATATCAGCATAAACACGAATAGCATATATCTTCGAGTTAGTGCTTTCTCCTATTTTAAAGATACTATCTTTTGTTATAAAGGGATTACCTGCGCCCGTATTAAGTGACGCATAAGCACCGAGTGTCGTTGTGTTGTCTGCTATAAATGCGGCTGCATCGATACCGAGATAAAGCGTTGTGCTCGCGTCAGATTTTTTGCCGATAATAGAATCTACCGTTGTGAACTTCGAGTTTGCAGTGCTTCCGTTGCTTCTGTAATAACCGTCAACGGCGATAGTGTATTCGTGAGGATTATAACCTGTGTTTGACACTCCGTCCGAAATTGAAACAGCAGGGTAGTCAGAACGGTCAGTAATATTATCTGCCGGCATCCAGTTGTTGCTGCTAAACTTTATACCCTTGTAATTATAATTAGTGCCGGATGCATCAATATTGAGACGATGCATACCAAACATAAAGACAGTGCCGCTCAAACCACTTCCGCCATTTTTGGGTTCGCCATTTTCATCTATATATTCCGACTTGCCGAGAGCCATAACAGCCTGAATGGTGTACTTACCACCCTCAATACTATTACCGTCATCACTCAATCTTGCTTCGAATTTAGATGTCATATAATCAAAGTGGAAGGTGGTCTGATAACCCATTTCAACGAAACCGTCCTGCCACTTAGACGTGAATGTTTGTTTACCCCACTGACCGTCTGTCCACATATATTGTGACTGGCTCTTTTCCCAATCAGTAACACCGGTTTTGGTAGAATTCCAGGGTGTAATGATAGGCATAGTACCGCCGTAAGGAGCAGCAACATTTGCGTTCGTTACAAAGTCATTGTAATACTTACGGGTGTTTTGTGTACTACCCATCATAAATCTGTCGCCTGCGTTTTTTGCAGTATTGAGATAATCTGCATCCCAGTCAACGCTACCGAGGTAACTACCCATAGATGCCTTTGAATCAAAGAAGTCCGCCTGATAGATAAGGTCTTCCTTTACGTAAAGTTTGTCATAATCGTACGAGTAGATAGCACCCTGTGCAGATTCAATAACTATTTCGTCTGCTTTAGCGAGGTCAAGCGCGCCCGCAACAGAAATAATGTTGTTCGCCTTGACTTCGATAATACCGCCATTAACAACAACTTCGTATGCATACTTGTTAGCGTTTGTAGCACTTGTAATAACATGTATGTATGAATCGTTATAATTAGGATCGCCAAATATAATGGGAAGTTCATAGCCTGTCGCTTCTTTTACAGTAGCGCTTATCGCTCTTGCTGCGTAAACGTCAATAAGTTCATCTCCGGTTACTTTTTCCGGATCTTTTGCATCTATTTTTATAGAATATTCATCAATGGTGATACCGTTAATAGTGACATCTTCATTGAGTGTGGGGTCAAGCACACGTTGGAGCATAGGATAGCGCTGATCTTCCGTTGCAACAAGTTTTTCTGCAAGTTCCGACATAGAAACAGCATAGCCGAATTTTTCAGACTCGTTGTCTACGTATATAACTTCTGCTTCACCGCCTGCTTTGGGAGTAAGGCTGATATACGCACGGTAGGATACGTTGCGGAGGTAATCCTCTGCGAATGTAGAACCTTCAAGGGGGTTTTCGAATTTGATAGTATATACAAATTCAATCTTGCCGTCATTTTCGTCATTGTCATAGTATGAACCTATGTAGCCGCCAGCAGTAGTAGAATAGAAATGCTGCTCTACCTTTGCTGCGCCGATGACCATTTCGGTTGCGTAGTCTTCATCAGTTACGCCGGGGGTCAAAAAAACTCCTATCTCGACATTGTACGTTTCTTCCAACCTCCCAAGTGCAACTGTATTAGGACTATAC
>JAZOLR010000161.1:0-7559 GCA_045653255.1 Eubacteriales bacterium
CGTAGCCTTTCTTTTGCATACATTCATATACGAATCTGTCGCCCACGCTCGTTTGCTCGCATTTCATACCCTCGTTTTCAAGACTTGCGACGAATCCGCTATTCGACATTACCGTTGCGACAACAGTATCGTCAGAGAGCATTCCTCTTGATTTTAAGCGTTTTGCGAGAATATATAGCATTTTATCTCCGTCTACTGTATTTCCGTTTCCGTCTATTGCGATACATCTGTCCGCATCACCGTCAAACGCGAATCCGAGGTCAAGATGTTGCTCTTTTACGAGTTTTGCGAGTTTTTCGATATGCGTTGAGCCGCAGTTTTCGTTGATGTTAAGACCGTTTGGCTCTGCGCCTATTACCGTCGTATGCGCGCCGAGTGCCGAAAAGACCGCCTTCGCTATCATCCATGAAGCGCCGTTTGCCGAATCAAGACCGATTTTGAGATTTTTGTACGAATGGGAAGCAAGAGAAATGAGATAACCGAGATAGCGGTTTCTCCCCGATGCGTAGTCGATTATACATCCTATTTTTTCTTTTGTTGCGTACGGAAGGTCATCGCCGCCTACACCGAGCGCACGTAGGTCGCCGTCTATATACGCTTCTATTAAGGCGGTGGTTTTGTCGTCCATCTTTTCTCCGTATTTGTTTATCACCTTTATTCCGTTATCGTAATACGGATTGTGCGATGCGGTTATCATAATTCCGCAGTCAAATTCCTCCTGTCTTGTGACGTAGGAAACGCTTGGCGTGGTAGTTACGTGAAGCATATAGGCATCTGCGCCCGATGCGGTTATCCCCGCAACGATAGAGTATTCAAGCATATAACTTGACCTGCGTGTGTCTTTTCCTATCACGATCTTCGGTCGGATGTTTTCCTTTGCGCCCGAAAGAGAATTCCCGTAATACCAGCCTAAAAATCTTCCGACCTTGTAGGCTTGCATGGAATTGAGACCTACGTTTGCCTCGCCTCGAAATCCGTCTGTGCCGAAGTATTTGCTCTTGTTTTCTTTTTCGTCTTTTTTCGTAATCTCTTCATTTTCCTGCAGAAGACTGTCTGCCGTTACGTTGAATAACGAGCATATCTGCATTATTTTGTCGATCTGCGGCAGAGTTTGATTCATTTCCCACTTTGATACGGATTGGCGTGACACGTCGAGCTTTTCCGCAAGCTGTTCCTGAGACATCCCTGCCAATATGCGAAATTCAGTTATTTTCTTGCCTATTTTCATAATGATAACACTCTCCTTTTTTATATTATTATGCTTATAATACCAAAATAAATATCTATTGTCCACCAACATTTATAAAAAAATTTCGCAACCGTAGGTTGCTAAACTCTTTTGCGAATTAAAAAACGCTATTATGTATTAAAAGGACCTTTGGCAACAAACACAAAAGCCCTTTTTGTAAATAAAAGTAGTCAAATATTATTCGTACCAACGCTTCGTTATTGTTGTGTCAACGGTGAGCGGTACTGTGAGGTTTGCCGCGTTTTGCATTTCTTCTGCGACGGCAGTTTTTACCTTTTCGGCGCAGTCGCGGTGGCATTCTACGACAAGTTCGTCGTGTACCTGCATAACGATATGCGCGTCGAGGTTTTCTTTTTTCAGCCTGTTCGCTACGTTGAGCATGGCGATTTTCATTATATCGGCGGCAGTGCCCTGGATAGGACTGTTCATTGCCACTCTCTTTCCGAATTCCTTCAACTGCTTTTTCGATGATTGAAGTTCGGGGATATATCTCTTTCTGCCGAAAAGCGTCATTGTATAGCCGACTTCCGACGCGCCCTCTACAACTGCGTCAAGATATTGCTTGATGCCCGTGTATTTTGCAAAGTAACTTTCTATATACTGCTTTGCTTGGCTCATACTGATTTTGAGGTCTGATGAAAGCGAATATGCGCCGATACCGTAGACGATACCGAAATTGACCGCCTTTGCGCGTTTGCGGTATTCTTCGCTTATCGCATATTCGGGAATACCGAATACGGCGGAAGCCGTGCGCGCGTGAATGTCTGCGCCGTTAATAAATGCATCCGTCATCTCCGTATCTCCCGACATATACGCGAGAAGTCGGAGTTCGATTTGCGAGTAGTCGGCATCGACAAGCACGTAGTCCTCGCCCTGCGCGCAGAATTGCGCGCGAATGCGTTTGCCGAGTGAGGTTTTTATCGGTATATTCTGAAGATTGGGCTCGGAAGAAGAAAGTCTGCCCGTCGCCGTGAGTGCCTGACGGAATTCGGTGTGAATTCTTCCGTTTTCGTCTGCCTCGCGCAAAAGACCTACGGCATAGGTCGAGTGGAGTTTCGTCAGTTTGCGGTATTCGAGTATCTCGTCTATTATCGGGTGGAGATTTCTCACCTGCTCAAGTGCTTCCACGTCGGTGGAATATCCGCTTTTCGTCTTTTTCTTTAGCGGTATTCCGAGAGTTTCCGTGAGAATTGCAGCGAGTTGCTTTGGCGAGTTTATATTGAACGTCATTCCTGCGAGGGTGTATATCTGCGTTTCCGCTTCCGCAATCGCGCCTTCAAGTTCGCGTGAAAACTGTTTCATTCCCTCGACGTCAATGTAAAATCCCGATTCTTCAACTTCCGCAAGTACAAGCGCGAGGGGAAGTTCTACCTGCTCGATAAGAGGCAAACAACCTTCTTTTTCTGCCTTTTCTTTGAGAGATGCGTATATCTTCGGCATAAGAGAAACCGCGCTCTCTCCATCTTTTACGGCAACTCCTTCTTCGGAAAGGCACAAGTCCGCAAAAGAACGCGCAGGCGTTGACGAGTTTATCACGTATGCGTAAAGCATTATATCCTTCGGCACGGTTGCAAGTTTTATTCCCGCTTTTTGTATAGTGTGCCAAAGTTTCTTGCTGTCATAGCAAATAACGGTCTTGCCCTCTGCGAAAAGGGGCGCAAGGGAAGGGTTTATACCGCTATGCGAGTAACAAGCGCACCCGTTGGCAATATAGAGAGTGTCGCCTATTACGTCAAGTGCAAATTTCTCTCCTGCAAGAGAGACGAGTTGCGTTTCGTCTTTGATTTCTTTATACTCCGCGCAGAATTCAACGGCCGGGCAATATGCTTTTTCTTCGGTTTCTGCGCTTTCTTCGGTTTCTGTTGATTTTTCGCTTTCCTTTTTCGTTTCTACGTCATTTTCGGAAAGACCGAATTTTTTTATGAGTGCACTGAATTCAAGTTCACGGAATTTGGCGAAAAGGCCTTTTTTGTCCATTCCCTTGTATTCAATATCTTCAAGCGTTACACCGACGGGGGCGTTTGTCTCTATCTTTGCGAGTTTGTAGCAGAGATAAGCGGAGTCTCGGTCGTTTTTGAGTTTTTCTTTCGCTTTTGCCGCGATGTCGGGCGATTCTATGTTTTCATAAATGCCGTCAAGAGAACCAAACTGCGAGATAAGTTTCAAAGCAGTCTTTTCGCCGATACCCGCAACACCCGGGATATTGTCTGACGAGTCGCCCATAAGCGCCTTTGCGTCAACTAGGCGGCAAGGCTCTATTCCGTACTTTTCAAAAAACGCATCTCTGTCAAAACAAAGAGTGTCGTTGTTAGTCGCAAGTAATACGTTTATTTTATCGTTTATAAGTTGCAAAAGGTCGCGGTCGCCCGAAAGCACGTAGGAAAAGAGATTTTCGTCACCGTCTGCCCATTTTGCCACAGTTCCTTGAATATCGTCCGCTTCGTAGCCTTCGAGTTCAAGAGTTTTTATGCCCATTAGACGAAGACACTCTTTTGCATCGTCAAACTGTGCAAGAAGTTCGGGCGGTGTGGGGTGTCTGCCTTCCTTGTATGCGGGATACATAACTTTTCTGAAAGTGGGTGCGTGAAGGTCGAATGCCGCCGCCACGTAGTCGGGTTTTATTGCGTCTAACTGACGGGAGATAATATTTATCATTCCGTATATCGCGTTTGTCGGTTTTCCTTTTGAGGTGGAAAGCGAGCGAATGCCGTAAAACGCGCGGTTTATTATACTGTTTCCGTCAATTACGAGTATTTTTTTCATTTTATCACAAATAAACCTTTCGGTTTTCTTCCTTTTTATTATATATAATATATACGCAGAGAATTAGTTGGCGTTTTCTTCTGTTGAGGTTTCGGATTTCTCGATTTCGAAGTGGAGTTGTTCGGGTTCGTTTTCTTCTTCGTCTGTTTCGGGCACACTCTTGTCAAGACGCTCTGTGGATTTGTCAAACACCGCGAGAAGTCCTTTTACGTTCTTCGCGTTCAAAAGGTATATAGCGAGTATGCGTGAGAAGATGTAAAGTGCGAAAGCGAAGATAAGGAACGCGTATGCGCTTGAGCCGATTTCCTCTGTACCTTTCGCGGGAATGTAGATAAGGCAGGATATAGCATCTGTCGCTGTGAGAACCAATGCAAGAAATCCGACGGCAATATAAAGTCCCCAAAGTGTTCTATTGAGTGCAATTCTGCATTCGCCGAGGAAAAAGAACGCACTTGCCATAACCGATGCTATGTGAAGTATCTTTATGGGGGACGTTGCAAACAAGTCGTTTTCCGTGTACAAGAAGAATGCAAGAGAACAGCAGAATACAACGCACACAACAGCAAATGCAGAGCGCAGGTTTTCTGCTTTCGGAGATTTGAGAATAATGCAAACGAAAAATACAGCCGATGCAAGACCGAGAATGGCAGAAATTATTGAAAACGCGAGTGCAACTCCCGTGTGCGTGCCGTTTACCGCAGATACTACCGCGTTAGTCGCGTATGCGATAAGCACGATAATCATAAAAGCGGACGAGAAAATAGTGGGAATATCGTCGTAAAGCACACGCAAGCCGTCAAGTCGGCGCAAGAGTATAAGCACGACTGCCGCCAAAATTACAGTCACCATAATAAGCACAAGCCAAGCAGTGCGCGCAGCCGTCGCATCAAAATTGCCTGTTGATATATCAAATCCCGTGAGCATATTGTACGTGCGAAGCACAAGAGACGCGAGTGTTATCACAAGCGTGATGATAAAACAAGAGAGAAAACTTATTCTGAATTTATTAGCCATAGCAAAAATACCTCGCCGATTTTGTCGGTTTCTTTCCTTTTTATTATATATAAGGCGTTACGTTATTATTGTACCTCTAAATTGTTAATAAAATGTATACACGGTAAGCAGAACTGAAAAAAAGACGTAAAAATGGCAAAAATATATGTGAAAAATATACGCAAAACTTCTTTTGTGCAATTTGCACAAAAATGTGGCTAAAAATTCTCTATATTTTCTACACTTATTTTTTGCACTTTTTTTGCGTAAAACTATTGCTATTTTTAGAGAAATAGTGTATAATTACCGAGTATGATATGCGTTGAAGCGAGAGGTTGCCGTCATAGACGGGTAATTTTCGTGGAGTATGTCCGATTTAACCGGGCGACAGCAAAGTTTGCTTGTGAAAACAAGCATTAACTGCGTCATTTTCCGGATGGCTCCTTGCGTGAGCGGTCCGGCTTTTCGTTGGAGTTCGAAGAAACGCCCGACGCAGTGTGCACCATCAGTCCTCGGAAATACTAAAGGAGGAAATCAAAATGGCAGCAAAGCAGAAGATTAGAGTAAGACTCAAGAGCTACGATCACACCTTGGTAGACGGCGCAGCCGAAAAGGTAGTTGAGATAGCAAAGAGAAACGGATGCACCGTTTCCGGTCCTATTCCGCTTCCCACAGAGAAGGAGATCGTTACTATCCTTCGTGCGGTACACAAGTACAAGGACAGCCGTGAGCAGTTCGAAATGCGTACCCACAAGAGACTTATCGACATTGTTAACCCCTCTCAGAAGGCTATCGAGGCTCTTATGAGCATCGAACTTCCCGCAGGCGTTGATATCGAGATCAAGGCTTAAGTAACACACAAAACAAGTTAACCCAAACTTTTGGTCAAGTTGGCATCTCCGCTAACACGGAAAATTCAAAATGTCAACCAATAACTAGGAGGAAAAATGAAAAAAGGAATTATCGGAAGAAAATTGGGGATGAGCCAGATTTTCGACGAAAACGGCAACGTAATCCCTGTAACTCTCATTGAAGCAGGTCCTTGTGCAATAGCACAGAAGAAGACTGTTGAGACAGACGGTTACGAAGCAGTGCAGCTTGCATTTGAAGATGTTAAGGAAAAACATCAGGCAAAGGCACAGCTCGGTCACTTCAAGAAGGCAGGCATCAGCCCCAAGTGACATCTCAAGGAGTTCCGTCTTGACGACATCAGCGCCCTCAACGTAGGCGACGTTATATCCGCCGATACCTTCGCCGCTGGCGAGAAGGTCGACATTACAGGTATAACCAAGGGTCACGGTTACACAGGTGCGGTTAAGAGATGGAATCACCACATTTTGAGAATGACTCACGGTACAGGTCCTATTCATCGTCAGGTTGGTTCTATGGGACCAAACTCTACACCTTCCCGCGTTTACAAGAACAAGAAGATGGCTGGACAGTACGGTAACGAGCAGGTTACAATTCTTAACTTGAACGTTGTCAAAGTTGACGCAGAAAAGAACCTTATCGCAGTTAAGGGTGCAGTTCCCGGTGCAAAGGGCGGCATCGTATTCATTCGCGATTCGGTTAAAGCATAACGGAAGGAGGATCACACAATGCCTAATATGAAAGTTGTTGATATGGCGGGCAAGGAAGTCGGCGAGATCACTTTGTCTGAAAAGGTTTTCGGCAGAGAAGTTAGCGAAGCAGTCCTCCACACCGCAGTTAGAGCTTTTCTTATGAATCAGAGACAGGGCACTCAGTCCACTCTTACTCGCACCGAGGTTTCGGGCGGCGGAAGAAAGCCCTGGAAGCAGAAGGGTACCGGTCATGCAAGACAGGGTTCGACCCGTTCTCCTCAGTGGACTCACGGCGGCGTAGCGCTCGGTCCTAAGCCCAGAAGCTACCGCGTGACCTTGAACAAGGCTACCAAGAGAGCAGCATTGTTCAGCGCTCTTTCCTCTAAGGTACAGAGCGGCGAGATGATCGTTGTTGACAACATCACCGCATCCGAGTACAAGACCAAGAATATGGTCGCTATGCTCTCCGCAGTAGGCGCTGCCAAGAAGGCGCTCATCGTTCTCCCCGAGGTTAACGATTGCGTTATCAGAAGCTGTGCTAACATTGAGGGCGTGGTTACTACTCAGTGGAACACCATAAACGTTTACGATATTCTTAACTGCGATACCTTCATCGTTGATAAGAATGCAGTAGCAAAGATCGAGGAGGTATATGCAGAATGAAATCTTATGCAGATATCATCGTAAGACCTCTTATCACCGAAAAGAGCATGGACAGCGTTGGCGAGAAGCGTTACGGCTTCGAGGTTCAGAAGGACGCTACCAAGGCTGAGATCGCGCAGGCGGTTGAGGCTATGTTCAAGAAGACCAAGGTCGTAAAGGTCAATACTATTAATATGAAGAAGAAGCCCAAGAGATACGGTGTTCACTTCGGTTACACCAGCGAGTGGAAGAAGGCGATTGTCACTCTTTCCGCTGACTCGGCTCCTATCGCTTTCTTCGATAGCATGAACTAAGGGAGGAGATTGACACATGGCAACTAAAAGATACAA
>JAZOLR010000162.1:0-2228 GCA_045653255.1 Eubacteriales bacterium
AATATGAACGTCTGCCGGCCAATATCTCTTGAATTTTTCATTTTGCTCTTCAAAAGAAAGGTCGGGGTCATAACCAAGCGCTGTAATGTAATTGGTAAGCGCATCAAGCCAAACGTATACAACGTGCTTATCATCAAAGTCAACGGGGATACCCCATTTGAAAGAAGTTCTCGAAACGCAAAGATCCTGAAGTCCTGACTTCAAGAAATTGTTGAGCATTTCTTTTTTTCTTGACTCGGGTTCGATAAACTCAACATGATTTTCAATATAGTCTATAAGTCTATCTGCGTACTTACTCATCGCAAAGAAGTATGCTTCTTCTTTCGTCTTTTGCACTTCTCTGCCACAGTCGGGGCACTTGCAACCCTCTACCTGCGTATCGGTAAAGAAAGATTCGCAAGGTGTGCAGTACCAACCTTCGTAATAGCCTTTGTATATATCGCCTTGATTGTACAACTTCTTGAAAATGTTCTGTACAGATTTTACGTGATAATCGTCTGTTGTGCGAATAAACTTATTGTAACTTGCACCCATAAGGTCCCAAATCTTCTTTATTTCACCTGAAACGTTATCAACGTACTCTTGTGGAGTAATTCCGCTTTCCTTAGCAAGAGCCTCAATTTTCTGACCGTGCTCGTCAGTTCCCGTGAGGAAAAATACGTCCTTTCCCATTTGGCGCTGATATCTTGCTACGGCATCAGTCATGATTATTTCGTATGTATTGCCGAAGTGCGGCTTGCGAGAGCTATACGCTATCGCACTCGTTATATAAAATTTTTCTTTATTTGCCATCGTTAACCTCCGCAAATTTTTGATTATATAGTATATTTGTTTTATATTCGTTCAGTATATCGTTTTCAAGCAAAGCCCTTGAAAACACAAGTCTTGTGATTGCAAAAGGGGCAAGAAGTCCTGCGCTCAATACAGATACAAAAATCCAAAAGAGCGAAGAAAACGCATTCAGTATCACAAACTTCCTCTTCCCTTTAGTAACTAGAGAAGAAATGCGGCACAATCGTTTTATTGAATAATTGTCGTACAATGATAGAGACATCACCGCAAAACAATCGCAAAATCTAAGTATTGAAAATACCAAAGCGGCAACAACACCTAAAAATGAAAGTGAAAGCAACACCGTTGCACGCACAAGGTCATCCTGCGCTTTAAACGTTTCTGCAAACTCACCGCCAAGATAAGCGATAAGAGAAGAAAGGACAAGCACAAACAAAAGTGTCAGCATCACACAGTATGCACAACGCACCGCAAAAAAGTATCTTTTTCTGTCTTTGTAATAGAAAAAGAGCAGATTGATATCCGCATCTTGCATATTTACGACGTTCAAAGCATACGCATATATTCCCAAAGCAAACGGAAACAGAGCAAAGGCAAAAAGTGTAAAATCAACAAAAAGCGATACCGCAACAGATACAATCGGCGAAAAGAAGTCTGCCAAGACGTCATTTAAACTGCCAACCGAAAAAATCGAATCAGAGATAAAAGACACTCCCGCAGAAGCAATTAAAAAAATCAATACAAGTGTAGAGACAGTCAAGCGCAAATCTTTATTTTTCAACAAAGTTGATATTTTAACAGAGTGCGCCATTCGCTTGTTTTTGGATTTTTTAATATCTAATCCTTCAAAGTTTACCATTTCTTGCATAAAGTCCTCCATAGCGTTTTATGAATTATTTGCGCGTAATGGAAATTTTATGCAATTACAAATCAAACTTTCATATTATTATATCACAAAGTTTTGCTTATTACAATATTAGAAAGGGATTTTTTTGAAACTCTTTAACATTTCTCCTCAATTTACACGCATTACAGAATATTTATATAAGATATTGTTCAAAAAAAAATTGACAATCGTAAAATTTATTGATATAATAGTTATATAGTTTTTATTGCACAGGGGGTTGCCGTGAGAGAATTTTTTACCACGCTATTCGGAAACGGCGAAATGAAAGCCAGAATAGGTCAAAGCATAGAAAAAGGCGTACTCCCGCACGCATATATAATAGAGGGTCCTGACGGAAGCGGAAAAACTTTATTTGCGTACCTTATCGCAGCGGCACTATCCTGCGAAAACAAAAATAACGACGCGTCTGCGCTTCCCTGCCTTTCTTGCCACACTTGCAAGAAAATACTTTCGAAAAACTATCCCGACGTCTACTTTTTAGACCGCGGTGAACGCGCGTCAATTCCTGTAGAAGCGATAAGAGAAATGC